>NZ_JBIVLI010000015.1:226204-255924 GCF_044751205.1 Streptomyces sp. NPDC088732 | reverse complement strand
CACCGGCTCGCATCAGACAGCACCACATCCCACCCCATGCCCACCTCAACGAGCCCGCTGCCCACCCGTCACGGCAAAGACCGTTGCAGTACTAGCCTGCGTCCCCCTCGTTGTTGGTACGGCTACCCCGCACCCCCGGCCCCCGGCCGGGGGTGCTCCGTGTGTGCCGGCGCGACGGGACAGGCGGGCGTGCGCGCCGCGTCGACGCACGCGATCCGCGGCACGCCGGCTCTCCCCGGTACGCCTGCCGCGACCGACGCTTCGTGCGCCAGGAGTGGGGCGGCGGCCCGCGGATGGCGTCGCCGCCCGACAGGGCCCCCGGCCGTGCGGACCGCCTCGCCGCCGTCGCCGGCCGTGCGCTGCCCGCCCCGAGGCATCCGTCCGCGGCGGGTGAATCCCCACCGACTCTCGGACGAACCCGCCCCGTCGCGTCGCGGGCGGTCCGATGCCCGCCGCCTCGCGTGCTTTCCCGGCAAGCGCGCGTGATGGTATGTCATGCCCATGACTCACCCTCGGAGAGACCGTCTCCGCTCCCCCCACCTTGCCCGCGCGTGCGCCGTGGCCGCCGCCCTCGCGGCGATCACCGTTCCCGCGCTCCCGCAGGCCTCCGGCGCCACCGCCGCGGTACCGGGCGGCCCGCTGTACGTGCAGAGCGCCGTCAACGGCCTCAACGCGTCCGACAGCGGCGGCTCCGTAGCCCTGCACCGCCCCAAGGGCAACGAGGACCACCAGCAGTGGACGGCCGTGGCCGTACCCGGTGGTCACGAACTGCGCAGCACCGACGACGCGACCCACTGCCTCGGACGGTCCGGCGCCCAGGCCGCCATCGTGGCCTGCGGCGGCCCGAGCGCCGTGTGGCAGGTGACCGCCGCGGACCCCGGGACGTACGCCCTCGGTGTCCCCGGCACCGCCGACCGCCTCGCCCTCGGCGCCGCCCCCGCCGGCGGGGTGTACCCCGAGCTCCCGCAGATCGGCGCCGACGGCCCCCTCGCCCGCTGGTACCTGACCCCCGCACCGCTCCCCCGGGCCGCGATGCCGCCCGCGGACCGGCGCACCCTCGACCAGGTCACCTTCCTGACCGCGCACAACGCCTACGCCAACGGCGTCGACGGCGGCTTCGCCCCGCCGTTCGTGAACTTCTTCCCCAACCAGTCGCGCGGCATCGTGCAGCAGCTCGACGACGGTGTGCGCGGCTTCATGATGGACATCCACCAGACCCCGGACGGCGCGATCCTGTGCCACGACAGCTGCACCCTGGTCAGCCGCCCGGTCGCGCTGTGGGTGGACGTCCAGCGCATGGTGGACTTCCTCAAGGCGCACCCGGGCCAGTTCGCCACCGTCTTCCTGGAGGACTACGTCTCCGCCGACGTGCTCCGCTCCGAACTCGCCCGCGTCAACGGCCTCCAGGACGTCCTGTACCGGCCCGACCAGGACGGCGTGCGCGAGCACGGCTGGCCGAGGACGGCCGATCTCGCCGCCCGCGGCAAGCAGTTGATGATCTTCACCGACCGCACCCGCGCCGCGGACTCCGGGGGCCTGACCCGCGACAGCTTCGGCGTGATGTACCAGCAGGAGTGGACCGTCGAGAACTACTGGTCCATGGGCTCGGGCCTGGGCGGTTCCGACTGGTCGTGCTACAGCCGCTGGTACGGCGCGGGGGCCAACGTGCCCCTCACCCGCGAGGAAACCGCCTTCCACCCGCTCTACGTCATGAACCACTTCCGGGACGCGACCATCGCCGGTACCGCCACCACGGACAACAGCAAGCTGCTCAACCGCATCCAGAACTTCTGCGAACCGGCCGCCCGCAAGAAGCCGAACTACGTGGCGGTGGACCGCTACGACCTGGGCTCGCCGCAGTCGGCGGTCGACCAGCTCAACGGCTACACCGTGGTGCCGTAGCCATGGGGAGGACACATGTGCGCAGCCCTCTCCTCGCGGCGGCCGCAGCCCTCGCCACGCTCGTCGCACTGCTCACCCCGGCCGCGGCGGCGGCCCCCGTACGGACAGCCGCGGTGACCGCAGCCGCCGCACCCGCCACCCCCCTCGCCGCGTCGTGGACCCCGCCGCTCAGCACCCGGGGCCGCTGGATCGTCGACGCCGACGGCAACCGCTTCAAGCTCAGGTCCGGCAACTGGCACGGCGCCAGCGGCACCTGGAACGGCTCCGGCGACGTCGCCGACCCCGCGAACCACCACGCGGGCGAGGACTCCGGCCGCATGCCGCTGGGCCTGGACCGCGCCCCGATCACCGAGATCCTCGCGGGCTTCGGCGAACTGGGCATCAACAGCGTCCGGCTGCCCTTCTCCGACGAGATGATCCACGACACCGTCCCCGTCACCGACGCCTCCGTCGCGGCCAATCCCCAACTGCGCGGCAGGACACCGCTCGAGGTGTACGACACCGTCGTACGGGCGCTCACCGACGCGGGATTCGCCGTGATCCTCAACAACCACACCAACACCACCCGCTGGTGCTGCGGCGTGGACGGCAACGAACGCTGGAACGCCTCGCAGTCCACCGCTGCCTGGGAGACCGACTGGCTGTTCATGGTGCGCCGCTACCGCGACAACCCCCGCGTCGTCGGCGCCGACCTGTACAACGAGGTCCGCCGCTCGGTCCTGGACGACCCCAACTGGGGCCTCGGAGACGACCACGACTGGTTCGCCGCCTCCCAGCACCTGGGCGACCGCATCCTCCAGGAGGCCGACCCCGATCTGCTGATCATCGTCGAGGGCATCAACTGGACCGGTCTGCCCATCGACGGCTTCCCCCACGACCGCCCGACGCTGGAACCCGTCCAGCGGCTGTCCCACACCCTCGTACGGTCCGGGAAGCTGGTGTACTCGGCGCACTTCTACGGCTACACCGGCCCCCGCCACAGCGGCGCCACCGGGATCGGCGAGACCCACGACCCGCGCTACAGCGACCTCTCCCGCGACGACCTGTACGCGGAGCTGCGCCGCCAGGCCTTCTACGTCCTCTCCACCCCCGACCAGCACTTCACCGCACCGCTGTGGATCAGCGAGTTCGGCGTCGGGGGCCGCGACGAGACCGATGGGAAAACCCGCGCCTGGTTCGCGAACTTCACCGACTTCCTGATCCAGAGCGACGCCGACTTCGCCTACTGGCCGCTCGTCGGCTGGCACGAGAACCGCCGGGGCAACGGCTGGGCCCTGCTCCACTGGGACGCGGCCGGACACCGCATGGGCCTGTACGACGGCGACGACTGGCGCGCCGACGCCTGGACCCGGCTGATCACCGCCCCCGGCAGGACGGGCCGCGTCGACCCCGTCCCCCGCTGGTCGATGCTCAGCCCCGACCACGGCGACTTCGTGCAGAGCCTGCGCCTGCGGGCCCGTCCCGACTGGGACTCCGGCGCCCGCAAGGCGGCCTGCCCCGACGGCCAGCGGCTGGTCGGGGTGGCCCACACCGGCAACCGCGGGCTGTGCACCGACACCGGCGCGGGCGACCTGTGGGCCGCCTCCGGCGCGTACGAGGTGGTGACCGACGAACGGTATGTCGCCTCCGGCGGCGACTGGGCCTCGGGGTACACCAAGTACCAATGCCGGCAAGGTGACTTCATGGTGGGCTACGCCGTCCGCGGCGCCGCCGTCTCCAGCGTCCTGTGCGCCGTCGCCCGTACCTCCCTCGGCACGGGCGGCCGCACGGTGTGGTTCGACCGCGGGGACAACCGGCCGGCCTCCGCCAAGGGCGGCGACTTCGCGTACGGGAACTACAAGGGCCAGTGCGCGGACGGCGAGTACGCGGCCGGCCTCGCCTTCACCGGGCGTATCGGCTCCTCGCGTACACCCGACGCACTGTATTGCCGGCCCTTGACATAGCCCTGACCAGGAAGGGTCCCGGACCGCGTGCGGTCCGGGACCCCCAACTCGTCGGCGCGCAGGGCGATCACACCCTATGATCACTCCGCCCCCGTGTCCGCTGCCTCCGCGCACGCCCTTGAGAAGCAGGCCCCCCGACCATGACAGCACCTCCCCGCAAGGCACCCCGGCTGCTCGCCCGCGCCGCACAGACGGCGACAGCCGCGACTGCCGTCGCGGACGTCTTCCGCGCCCTGGAACTCCGGGAACACACCGTGCCCCACCTGGTGTCCCAGCAGGACGAGCCGCCGCAGGACTCGATCCTCGGCACTCAGATCTTCATCTGGCTGATGACGTTGTCGGCCGTGCTCTTCCTGATGTGGCTCGCCAGGGCCCGGCGCAACGCCCTGCAACTGTCCCCCGAGGCCGAGGTGCCGACCGGCGGCTGGGTGACCTGGGCGTGGTTCGTCCCCCTGGTCAACCTCTTCGTCCCGCTGCAGCACGTCCTGGCGATCGGGCGCGCGAGCTCCCCGGTGTGGGACAGGAAGCGCGACACGACGCTGGTGGGCCTCTGGTGGGCGGGTTGGGTGGGGCACGGGCTCGCACTCACCGCGGTCGCCCAGATCTCCCCGGGGTCGATGGCCGGGCTCGTGGTCGCCGAGGTGCTCATGGCGGCCGCCGCCGTCCTGCTGATCCTGGTCATCGAGCGCATCACGGCGCTCCAGTCCGCCGCGCCCGACCGCCCGGCTCCCGTCCCCACGCTCGCCGAGGTCTGAGCCATGCACTCCGGATATGACATAGTCCGCGTCTTCTGCGCACCCGACGGCGGCCTGGGCAACCGCGTCGCCGTCGTCCGCGACGAGGACGCCGCCGCCAACGAGGCCGAACGCGCCACTTTCGCCCGGCAGTCGGGCCTTCCCGAGACGGTCTTCGTCGACGACAGCGAGCGCGGGGTCGTCGACATCCGCATCCCCGGCAGCCGGCTGCCCTTCGCGGGCTCGGCCTCGCTCGCGGCCGCCTGGCTGCTGGACGCGCCCGAGCTGATCACCCCCGCCGGAGAGCTGGGCGTCCGGCTCGACGGGGAGTTCAACTGGGTCGAGGCCAGCCCCGAATGGGCCAGGAGCCGGACCCTGCGCCAGTACGCCTCGCCCCGCGAGGTCGACACGCTCCCCGTGCCGCCCCCCGGTGAATGGCTGTACGCCTGGGCCTGGGAGGACGAGGCCGCCGGCCGCGTCCGCGCCCGCGGCTTCCCCGGCCGTCCCGCCGGCCCCGCCGAGGTCGAGGCCTCCGGCTCCGCGGCCTTGCTCCTCACGGACCGGCTGAATCGTTCCCTCAACATCACGCAGGGCCGGGGCTCCCAGATCCTCACCGCCCCCCAGCCGCACGGCCTGGTCGAACTCGGCGGCCGGGTCCGCCTCGACCGCGCCGTCCCGGGCAGCCGCCCCCGCCCCGCCATCACCCTGGGCACCTCCCCGTCCTCCCGGCGCCGCATCCACCTGCTCGACCTCTGACCGCGCCCCGCCCGCGCGAGCGGGCGGGCCGCACACGCCGTACCGGTGGTCCCGGCGGGTCTACTCCAGGGCCTGCTCGTACCACCGGAGCACGCGCAGGGCCCGCAGGGTGTTCCACCGGCTCGGCTTGCCCGCCCCCTCGTCGAGGGGGAAGTGCAGCGCGCCGGGATGCGGGTTCTCCAGCGGCCAGCGGCCGTCCGCACCGCGCTTGGACCGGACCGCATCGATCGCCTCGGCCACCCGGTCGTCGGGGGTGACTCCTGCCGCGCGCAGATGGTCGAGAGCGCGCAGCACGTCGTAGTGCCAGAAGGGCGGGTAGGAGAACTCGGTCCAGGCGGCCGGTCCGCCGGTCTTGCGGTCCCGGTCGACGGCCCTGCCGGTCGACAGCCGCCGGAACAACCGCCGCTCCAGCAGGTACTCCTGGCCGCGGAGCCGGGCAGCGGCGGCGTCGGGATCGCCTCCCACCGCCCGCTCGTGTTCCAGCAGCCCTTCCAGTACCTCGATCGTGGTGTGGAACGAGCCCCGGGTGGAGCCGTTCTCCTGCTCGCAGTTCCACCCGCCGTCGGCCATCTGCTCGCCGAGGAGCCGCTCGACGACCGGTGCGACGTCCACGCCGAACCAGGCCCCGAGCGCCACGGTCCGGCCGTTGATGCACGGCTCCACCTCCCCGGAGAAGAACGGCTCGCCGTCGTGCTCCCACCGGACGTTGTCGCGCACCAGACCGACCGCGCGGCGCACCGTCGCGCTGTCCGGTCCGGCGCCGAAGGCCCGAAGCAGCACCAGACTCCAGGTCGTGGACGTCCACCCGGGGAACAGGGTCCCCTGCCGCGCGGGTCCGAGCGCGAGCCACCACTTCTCCGCGTCCCCGGAAGGGAACGCCGGGACCGCGGAGGGCCACTGGCCGTGCGGCAGCTGGAGGGACAGCAGCCGCCCGCCCCAGCCCTCGCGCGCGACGCGGGCCCGCTCGGCCGCGACCTGCGCCTCGGGAGCGTCGGTGAGATCCCGCATCACCTGCCAGCGGATCGCCGGGTCGCTGTCCAGGAGCCAGCCGACGACGTCCATATGGTGCGCCTCCTCCGGGAACGGCGCCGGCTCTCCGCGGCGCGGGTGCCACGCGAACCGTGCGCGTCGCATGGCGGTTCAGACGACGTCCGCGCTGCCCTCGCGGTAGACCTTGGCTGCGGCGACGAGGCCGTCGCGGAGCACATAGAAGGCGGCGATCGGGTACGACCGCGTCTCACCACCGTAGGTCAGGGTCTCGGTCATCTGGCAGGCGGCACGGGTGCCTTCGACAATCAGGTCCCGTACCTCCAGCGTGGGCAGGAGCCCGCGCATCGCCTCGCCGAAGAACTCCCTCAGTGCGGCGCGACCGCGCACCGTCGTGCTGCCGGTGATCCACACGGCGTCCTCGGTGAAACCGGTCAGCAGGCCGTCCACGTCACGGGCGTTGAAGGCCCGCACGTGCTCGCGCACGGCCGCCGCCGCGTCGGTCGTCCTCGTCACGCGGACAGTATGCCGGGACCCCGCCGGACCGGCTCTGGTGCGGGCCGGTACGGCGGGGTCCGGTGGCTGTGCGGGAGCTCAGTTGACGTTGACGGCGGACCAGGCCGCGCCCACGGCGGCGTAGTCGGCGCCGGACGCGCCGTAGAGGTCCGCGGCGGCCTTGAGGGTGGCGGTGCGGGCGCCCGCGTAGTTGGTGCCGGAGGTCATGTAGACCGTCAGTGCCCGGTACCAGATCTTGCCGAGCTTGTCGCGGCCGATCCCGCCCACCGTGGAGCCGTTGCAGGTGGGGCTGTTGTAGCTGACGCCGTTGACCGTCTTGGCCCCGCTGCCCTCCGCGAGCAGGTAGGCGAAGTGGTTGGCGACGCCCGAGGAGTAGTGGACGTCCAGGTTGCCGACGCCGGAGCTCCAGCAATCGGCCGAACTGCCGTCCTTCGACGGCTTGTCCATGAAGCGCAGCGCCGCCTCGCCGAAGCCGGGCTTCACAATGCGTTCGCCGATGAGGTAGTCGCCGAGGTCGGAGGTGTTGCCCGCGGACCACTCGACCAGGGTGCCGAAGATGTCCGAGGTGGCCTCGTTGAGGCCGCCGGACTCGCCGGAGTAGGTGAGTGCCGCGGTGCGCGAGGTGACGCCGTGGGACATCTCGTGACCGGCGACGTCGAGGGCGACGAGCGGCCCGAAGGTGGTGCCGTCGCCGTCTCCGTAGGTCATGCAGAAGCAGCTGTCGTCCCAGAAGGCGTTGTTGTAGTTGCTGCCGTAGTGGACGCGGTTGTACGAGCCCTTGCCGTCGCCGGCTATGCCGTTCCGGCCGTGCACGGTTTTGTAGTAGTCCCAGGTCTCGTCGGTGCCGTACTGGGCGTCGACGGCGGCCGTCGCCCGGTCGGCCGTGGTGCCGGTGCCCCAGTGGTTGTCGGCGTCGGTGAACAGCACCGCGGGGGCGCGGGAGAAGCAGATCCCGAAGAGGCACAGGTCCGTCTTGTTCTGTGCGTCGCCGGTGTAGGTGTTCCCCCGGGTCGGGTCCTTCAGCTGGTAGCTGCTGCCGCTGAGGGTGGTCTCCAGGGGGACGTTGCCGCCGTAGAGGGACGCGCCGTCGCCCGCGGCGGTCTCCAGGGCGTCCCAGGCGTCGATCCGGGCGCCCGTGCGGGCGTCGGTGACGATGACGCGGGCGGCGGGGTTGCCAAGGCTGTCCAGGCCGACGGCGGTGGTCCGCCAGGCCAGGCGCGGCGTGCCGTGCAGGGCGTCGACGACCAGTTGGGGCTTGGCCTTGGCCTGCCGGAAGGCCGTGCCGCGGTGGGCCGAGCGCAGGGCCGCCACACCCTGGTCGGCGGCGGTGGCGGCCCGTACGGCGGGCGTGACGCTCGGCACGGCGAGGTCGGCGCCGGTGGCCCGCTGCGTTCCCGCCCAGGCACCGCCGGGGGCCAGGTGCACAACCATGTCGCCGCCCAGGACGGGCAGTCCGCGGTAGGTGCGGTCGTAGCGGACGTGCTGCGCGCCGTCGGAGTCGGTGACGACGTCGCGGACGGTGCGCCCCTGCCCGGCCGGCAGGCTGACGGCCGCGTCGGCACGGGCCACGCCGGTGGCGCGCGAGGGGAGGTTCCGGTGGTCCGCCGACGCGGCCGACGGCACCAGGAGCGCCGCGGTCAGGGCGGTGACGCCGACGGCCGCGGCGGTCGCGGTCACGGCGCGTCTCATTGTGTGCTGCATCCTGCTCCTCGGGTCGCGGGGACGTGCGCGGAGGCGCATGCGCGGTGGGGAGGTGAAACGGAGCCAGATTTAAGTGCTCATGACATTCCGTTGTCCAGAGGGCACACACAGCCCACACACAGGAACCAGCCACCCCGCACGCCCCGGTCACGGGGGCTCCGCGACGAGGGACGGCGGGCACCGGTGCCATCCCGCCCCGGCGGCAGCGCCGTTGTCACGCACGGCCAGGCCGTGGCCGCGTACCGGGACCGGACCGCACCGGACCGGACCGGACCTGCGGGGGGGGGCCGGACCTGCGGGGGCCGCCTGCGCCCCGTCAGCGCGGCCCCCTCGTGCCGGCCTGTCACCGCATCGGGTCAATTCCCGCCCGGCGGGCAACGCGACGGGTCGGAACGGTGGTGTGCCACATCAGAAGGGTCGTAAAGGCCGGAAAGGCCAGAAGGGCGGGAAAGGTGATGACGGTGATGGTGAGCACGATCGATGCGGTGACGGGCACGTGCCACGACGGTGACCTGCGGTCCGGCGGCCGCCACGGGCCGAGGGCAAGGCCCGGGCCGACGGGCGACCACGGCCGACGACAGCCCTCCGCAGGACCTCCCGTGTCAGGACACCGCGCGTCAGGAAGTCGCGCCCGGCCCGTCCTGCCGGAGGGTCCCGTGCCGCCCCGCGCCCGCGGCGAAGCGGGCCGCACCCTCGGCCGCCTCCGCGAGCGAGATCCGGCCGTGCCGCAGTTCCGCGGCGAGAGCCGCGCCCTCCTGGAGCCCTTCGGCGTCGAGCACGGCCAGCCGGTCGTGCCGTACACAGGTCTGCGGGAACGCGGCGATCTCCGCCGCGAGCCGCTCCGCCGCCTCACGCGCGCCGCCCGCCGGGACGACCCGGTTGACCAGGCCCATGGCGTACGCCTCGGCCGCGTCGACCGGACGGCCCGTCAGGATCAGGTCCATCGCCCGCGAGGTGCCGATGAGGCGCGGCAGCCGGACCGTGCCGCCGTCGATGAGCGGCACGCCCCAGCGCCGGCAGAACACACCGAGCACCGCGTCCTCCTCGGCGACCCGCAGGTCGCACCAGAGGGCGAGTTCCAGGCCGCCGGCCACCGCGTGACCGGAGATCGCCGCGATGACCGGCTTGCCCAGCCGCATCCGGGTCGGGCCCATCGGGCCGTCCCCCTCGTCCCGTACGTCGGTCACCTCGTTCCCGCGCGGGGTGCCGATGGCCTTGAGGTCGGCACCCGCGCAGAAGGTGCCGCCGTCGCCCCACAGCACGGCGACGGAGGCGTGCGGGTCGGCGTCGAACTCGCGGAAGGCGGTGGCAAGTTCACGTGCGGTGGGACCGTCGACGGCGTTGCGCGCCGCCGGGCGCGAGAGCACCACCGTCGTGACGGGTCCGCTGCGCTCCACACGTACAGCCGCCATGGCCCTGTCCCCTCCGCCGCCGATCACCTCTACTGGTTCACGAGAGGTTATCCCCGTGGGTCAGCGTCTCCCAGGCGACGAAGAGGTTGTTGCTGCCGGCGGGGCGCTGGGACTCGGTCAGCGCCTGGGTGTTAGTCATGGCGTAGCCGAGGCGGTTGTGGATCGCGTTGTAGCCGACCTCGGTCACCGGTCCGAGTCCGAGGTTCAGGTGCCCGCCGCACAGCCAGGACGGCACGGCCTCACCCCGCTGGTACTTGGACTGGAACCCGAGCGCCTGCCGGAGCCGCTCGCCGACCTGCGGGTAGAGGTCCTGGCCCTGGATGCGGCTGGTCTCGGCGACGTGGGAGATCGCGGAGATGCCGTAGCCGGTGTGGGTGAAGTCCCGGCAGGTCTCCTGGGTCAGGCCGGTCACGAAGGTGGACTGGCCCTGCCAGTAGCCGACGATCTCGTCCCGGGTGTCGAGTCCGCTGCCGGGCACGGTCTTCGGCAGCGCGCCGTCGGTGTCGAGGTAGACGTACGCCGCGACGCGGTTGAGGTAGCGGGTGACGGCCTTGTCGTACGAGGCCTTGTCGTCGAGGAAGACGGAGATGCCGACGGCGGCCTCCATCATGCTCAGCTCCCAGTTGCCGTTGCTCTTGGAGCCGTTGATGACCTCGGGGAGGTAGACGTTGCGCAGCATGGTCGCGAAGCGGTTCACGTTCGGCCAGTTGCCGTACGAGTAGCGGATGATCTCCGCGGCCCGCGGCCACACCGAGCCGGCCCAGCCGGTCTGCAGCGGCGCGTTGCTGTTGGTGTGGTCGGTGATGGTGGCCGACCAGGCGTCCATGAGCTGGATCGCCTTCTGCGCGTACCTGCTGTCGCGGGTGATGTACCAGGCCAGCGCGTTGGTGTAGGCCGCGATCGCATCCTCGCGCTCGTCGGTGCAGCCGTAGTTGGGGTTGGAGTACGAGCCGCACTCGACCACCGCGCGCGGCTTGGGGGTCCGGGACTGCGAGGCGTAGGGGGAGGCCATCATCTGGTCGTAGGCGGCCTTCCAGGGCTGCGCGCCGACCTGGACCTTGCCGCGGACGAAGTCGAGTTGGGACTGGCTGACCAGGACGCCGGGGTGCGTGAAGGCCGCCGGTGCCGCCGAGGCGCGGCCGGTGCCGGGGACCGCTGACAGCAGTGCGGCCACGAGGGCGGCGCTGAGGGCGAGGACTCCCTTGGACAGGAGGCCGCGAGGGGTGAAGGACATGTGGGGGACGCCTTCCCAGGAGACGGCGCGTTCACAGGAGTGAACAGGGGACTCACCCATGAACGCTGCGATTGACGGATGACGGTAGGACTAGACCAATGCCGCGTCAAGCCCCCGCGAACGAAAGGAAATTGCCGTGCACACTCAACGCCGGCGCACAAAAAATCAGGGGCGGCCGACTCCGTCCCACGAGTCGGCCGCCCCCCACAGGGCTCTCCCCCACGGTGAACCCCGTGGCCATTGGGTCACACCTTTGGCGTCACCACCCGCCCGACGGTCCGTCAGAAGGCGAAGACACCGTGTGTGTCACTGCCGCGCAACATGCACGCATTGCCGAACGCACGGCTGAAGGTGACACGCCGGCCCTCCCAGACCCCGTCCGCCGTGACGACGACCGGATCCCAGATACGCGTGCAGCTCACACCCGAGGGCCCGGCGGTCAGCGCCGCGAAGTCCCCCTGCACCGATCTGAGTTCCGCGCAGGCGGACACCGGGTCCGGGTGGTCGCCGTACGGACTGGGGCTGCACCGCAGGACCACCGTGCGCTGCATGGTCGCCGTGGCCGGATCCTCGCCCTTGCCCACGGACAGCACCACGGCGGAGGGTGCGTACAGGCTCGTCGCACCGGCCGGCCGCGCCTCCGCGGTGCCGGCCGCCACGCCCGCCGAACCCACCGCCGCCACCAGGGCCAGACAGGCACTCACCGCACTGAACCGCATAGCGAACACTCCTTCGGCTCTCGCTCCGGTAATCGGACGTCCCGGAGTCTTGTGCATCGGACACGTCCGCGTCACATCGCTCCGCAACTTTCGGTCACCAATCGTTCACACTGTGCACTATCCGTTGTGTCGCACTTGGGGCGGGGCTGGGCGCCGGATGAAAGGACTCAGCGGAGCCGGGAACTCGGTGAAAGCGCCTTCACGGCCCGACACATCATCTCCACATCGGCCGGAAAGCAGCGGGCCGCCACCGCGTCTTGTACGCGATGACGGCCCGATGGAGCAGTGAACGATGCGGCCGCGACGGCCGCCGGCACGGCGTCAGCCGCTGTAGCCCGCGAAGATCTTCGAGAACTCGTACGGCGACTGCGCGATGTTCGTGCACATGTAGAGCGCGCCGTTGCAGGCGTTGCGGTCGCGCGTCATCTCCCAGAAGGCCAGCATCCCCAGGTGCTTGCCCTGGGCGAAGCCGACCAGCTGGCGCGCGTCGGCCTGGTCGTAGATGCGGCCGTCGTCGTTCTGGCCAAGCATGGGCGTGACGCCGGTCATGGCCCACACCTGGGCGTCGCTCTTGGCCGGGTAGAGGGACTTGAGCTGGGCGAAGGTGCTGTTGGCGGCCTGGACGGCGGCGTCGCCGTAGTCGACCGAGCGGTAGTAGTCCATCGCCATGATGTTGACGACGTCGAGGGTGACCCCCGCGTCCCGCGCGGAGCGCACGACGGACAGCCCGTCGTCCGTCAGCCCCTCGGGCAGCGCGGGCAGGGTGAGCGAGATCCGCAGCCCGGGGTGGGCCTGCTGGAGGCGGGCCAGTGCCTGGGAGCGGCGGGCGACGGAGGCGGGGTCGGCGGTGGCCGCGCCCTCGATGTCGAAGTCCGCGTAGGTCAGGTCGTAGGCATTCACCACCGCGTTGTACTCGTTGTACAGCGCGTCGACCGTGCCGCACGCCTGGGCCAGTTCGATGCCCGACGCACCGCCGAAGGAGATCTTGACATCACCGCCGGCCGCGCGGATGGCGTCGATCTGGTCCTTGCCCCACGCCGCGCGCGGGTCGTAGGCGTTGAACCACATCGCCTTGCAGGACGAGGCGGTGATGAAGGCCATGGTGAAGCTCTTCAGACCGCTCGCCGAGGACATGGCGGTGAGGCTGGGCGTCGGCCACGCGCCCATGTCGATGTAGGGCGCGGTCCGCACACCGCCGGGCGGCGGGTTGGTGCCGCCGCCGGAGGCGGTCGTCCCGCTGACGGCGGTGCTGTACGCGGAGGTGTTGCCGGCCGCGTCCTTGGCCCGCACCCGGAACGCGTAGGCGGTGCTCGCCTGGAGCCCGGTGGCGGTGTACGAGGTGCCGGTCACGGCCACGGGCGTGCCGCCGTCCCGCGAGACCTCGTAGCCGGCGACACTGCCGGAGTTGTCCGTGGAGGCGGTCCAGCGCACGGTGAGGGACGAGCTCGTCGCCGAGCCGACCGTCACACCGGTCGGGACGCTGGGCGCGGTGGTGTCGGAGCCGCCGCCACCGCCCGTACAGGAGCCGCCATTGAGCTTGCAGCCGGTGGGGGCGCCGGTGCCGGCCGAGACCCAGCCGAAGGCAGCGGTGGCGCCGGGGGCCAGAGTGCCGTTGTAGTCACGGTTCTTGAAGGTGTAGTGGCTGCCGCTCTGGGTGAGCAGGGTGTCCCAGTAGGAGCCGACGGTGGTCCCGGAGGGCAGGTCGAACTCGACGGTCCACCCGTTGAGCGTGGTGGTGCCGCCGTTGGTGATCGTGTACTGCCCCTGGTAACCGGTGTCCCAGGTCGAGGTCTTCACGAAGGCCGCGGTCGGCGTGGCCGCGGCGGCGGGCGGGGCGAGGAGCAGGACGAGCGCTCCGACGAGCGCGGTGACCAGGGCCAGAGTTCTTCGCATCCATGCCTCCACAGGCGGGAACAGGCACCAATGTGGTCTGTACCAAAGTATCTGGTATAGACCTATCGACTTGATGCGTCCGCGTCAATAGCCGGTTCTGGCCGATCGGGTGACGCCCCGGCCGGGCCGCACCGGGCGGCGCCCGCGAGCCGGGCATCATCGCTCCCAAGAGTCCTGGCGCTCCCCGACCGTGCCGGGTGGCCGGGAGGTACGGATGCACATCCTGTTGGTGGCTTCTGCGTTCAACAGCCTGACCCAGCGGGCCCTGGTGGAACTGACGGAACTCGGCCACAGCGTCGCCGTCGAGGTGACCCCGGACGAGAACGCGCTGCGCGCGGCGGTGGCACGCTACGAGCCGGAGCTCGTCATCGCGCCGATGCTCAGGACGGCGATCCCGCCGGACGTCTTCACCGGCCGCACCTGCCTGGTCGTCCACCCCGGGCCAACGGGAGACCGGGGCCCGGCCTCCCTGGACCGCGCGATCCAGGAGGGCGCCGCCACCTGGGGCGTGACGGTCCTCCAGGCGGAGGCCGAGATGGACGCCGGGGCGATCTGGGCCTCCGTCGGCTGCTCCGTGCCGCCGGTCGGCAAGAGCGACCTGTACCGCGGGGAGGTCTCCGACGCCGCCATGGAGGCCGTCCTGCTGGCGGTCGACCGGGTCGCCTCCGGTGCGTACCTCCCGCGGTCGCAGACGGACCCGGCGGTCCGCCCGCACGTCCGCACCCGGCCGGCCGTCACCCAGGACGAGCGCCGCATCGACTGGGCCCGCGACACCACCGGCACCGTCCTGCGCAAGCTGCGCGCGGCCGACTCCCGCCCCGGTGTACGGGACGAACTGCTCGGCGCCCCCTGGTTCCTGCACGGCGGCCATCCCGAGCAGCGGCTGCGCGGCGGACCCGGGCAGCTGCTCGCCACCCGGGCGGGCGCGGTGTGCCGGGCGACCTCGGACGGCGCGGTGTGGATCCCGCGGCTGCGCGCCGCTCGCTCCCCCGGCGGCCCCGCGACCTTCGCCCTGCCCGCGGTCACCGCGCTCGGCGCACTGCTGCCGGCCCTCCCCGAGGTCCCCGCCCAGGAGGCGGACGAGGACGACTGGACCGACATCCGCTACCGCGAGCAGGGGGCCGCGGGCGTGCTCTCGTTCTCCGTCCCCGGCGGCGCCCTGTCCACCGAGGTGTGCCGGCGGCTCCTGACGGCGTACCGGCGCGCCTGCGCACGGCCCACCTCGGTGCTGGTGCTCGGCGGCGGCCGGGACGTGTTCTCCAACGGCATCGACCTCAAGACCATCGAGGCCGCCGCGGACCCCGCCGCGGAGTCCTGGGCCAACATCACGGCCATGAACGACCTCGTGGAGGCCGTCCTCACCACCACCGACCGCCTCGTGGTCGCGGCGCTCGGCGGCAACGCGGGCGCCGGAGGCGTGATGCTCGCCCTGGCCGCGGACGAGGTCTGGTGCCGCCAGGGCGTCGTCCTCAACCCGCACTACCGCCTGATGGGGCTGTACGGCTCGGAGTACTGGACGTACTCCCTGCCCCAGCGCGTCGGCCCCGGCACGGCGCGACGGCTCACCGAACGGGCCATGCCGGTCGGCGCCACGGAGGCCATGCGGCTCGGCCTTGTCGACCGGCTGCTGATGTGCGGGCCGCAGGACTTCGGTGCCGACGTGACACGGCTGGCCGCCCGCCTGGCCGGTACCTCCGCGGCCCAGGCCCGCGTCGCCGGCAAGAAGGCCGACCTCGAACGACGCGAGGCGATCAAGCCCCTGTCCGCCTACCGCGACGCGGAGCTCGCCCGTATGCGCGCCACCTTCTCCGACCCCCGGGCGCCCTACCACGCCCTGCGCGCCGCCTTCGTCCGCGGCCGTACCGCCCCCGGACGTGGGGCGGAGTGAGCGGCTACCGCTTCAGGGCCCGGTAGTGCTTGAGGAGAGCGGTGATCCTCTCGTGGTTCGCGCCGCCGCTGAGTGCGGCGACGAGATCATCAGGGCACAGCTGGTAGAGGTCGCCCCACCACCGGCGTCCCTTGTTGTCCCAGATGCGATAACCGCCCGGCACTCCTCTGGGCACGTACCGCCTCCGACTCACGTTGCCTCCTCCCCCGCCAAAGCGTCGTCACCAGGCCGGTCGCGGATCCTGGCGCTCTGTCGAGAAATGCGCCGGCACTGCCCCGTCCGCGTCCGTCCGGCACAACACCCCGGGGCTCGGTGCGTTGTCGTTGTCGCGCACCGGCGCGTGGAACCTCTGCGTGCGTGGCAGCGGCACCTCGACCAGCCTGCCGTCGTGGATCATCCACAGGCCGAAGCAGTCGTCCTCCTCGTCGTGGATCAGCACCTGAACGCTCCCTGGATTGGTCCATGGAAGCGACTCCAGGTGCTCGAGCAGTCCGGAGCGCGGCCGCTCACTGTAGAACTCGATGACCCACCCGCCGACGAACAGGCCGAGCGGCTCGAACCTGCCCGTCCAACTGCGCGAGTCGTCCCACCGGGTCAGCGGTTCCATGACCTCGTCCTCGTACGTCGCCAGCACGATGACCTGCGCGATTCTGCTCATGCCGGAATGTCACCGCACGCCGCGGGGCAACGGCAACCCGTTTCGGGCAACCACCGGCCAGGGCCGTCCCGTCCTCGATGACGCAATCCGCGGCGGCTTGCTGCATGATCAGCCCATGCGACACGAACCGCACGCCAAGGCAGGGGACCGTGGGATGCACAGGGTCCTCCTTCTCATCGCTTCCGTGCTGGTGGTGGTCGAAGTGGCCGTAGGGGTCCGGTTCTTCTGGGGCACAGCGCTCGGCGCCGGCCGGGTGATGTGCGAATGGGAAGCGGTCGGCACACAGACCGACTGTTCGACCACCGCGAACCAGTACATGCTCATCACCGGCGCCATGCTGACCGCTCTGCTCATGTTGCGCGCGGCAGCGGTGCTGGGTCTCCCCCGAGTCGCCGCCCGTACGCCTCGTTGGACAGCAGCGGCGGTGCTCTCGATCGTGGTCGTCCTGAACGTGTACTACCTGGCCCGTTGGACGACCGTCGAGGAAGACCTGCTGGAGGCCGTCGTGGCCGTGTACATCAGTGCCGCATGCCTCGCCTCCATGCGACGCCCCGTCGCCGGCATGCTCACACGCCTGGCGCAAGAGGTCTCGAACCGCTGACGGCCCGATGGGGCCGCTCCGAGAGTGCCAAGCACTCGCCATCCCGCATGGGAACCCCTCGCCCAGGCCGGAGCCCTCTACTGGGAGATGGACTCCTGACTCAAGACCACCCTGGACGCTCGACAACGGTCATGGGGGAATCGGTCAGTCACCCAGGACCCGTTCCCACAGCAGCGCGTCCCGCCAACTGCCGTCGAGGAAGATCGAGGAGTGCGCGACGCCGTACGGGCTGAACCCGTTGCGGCGCAGCACCCGCTGCGACGGAAGATTCTCCAGGTTGGTGGACGCCTCAGCGCGGTGCAAACCGAGTTCTTCCGTCATCACCCGGAGTACGAGGCCGACGGCGTGCCCGGCGTGGCCTTGGTTCTGGGCGACGCTGCCGATCCAGTACCCGAGGGAACCGCGGCGGAGGTGCGGCTGCGGCAGGATGCCTCCGACGGTGATCTGTCCGATGACCAGGTCGTCGACGAGCACCACGCCCGGCCAGACCCTGCCGGCCCGGTGTTCGGCCAGCAGCCTGTCGATCCGTTCCGCCTGGCCCTCCGCGGTGAAGAAGTCGGCCGGCTGGTCCGGTTCCCACGGCCGGAAAGCCTCGACGTCCCGCACCCGGTGCGCGGCGATCGCGCCGGCATCGGTGGGCTCTATCAGGCGGATCCTGGTGCTTCCACGCATGGACTGATCCTTGTCTGGGCCCGCCGGCGCTGCGCTGTCAGTTCTGGTTGACCGGCCAGGCGGCCGCCGGGTCGCAGTGGTCGGGACAGGCCAGAATATAGACCTCGTTGCCCAGAAAGAGCCCGTAGGTGTCGGGGCCGCCGCCACCGTCCGGCTGTTCCGGTTGACCCGGGTGGACGGCGAATTCCATGTCCTCCGGCACCTGGCAGAGATACACCAGATCCGCGCCGCACGCGCAGCGGTAGTACTCCGGGAACTGCGCCCATGACGGTGCGCCACCGACCTTGAATGTCTGCGCCCCGAATCAAGCCGAAGTCTCGCCGGCTTCTTGTGGCAGCTCCGGGCACTGGCCATCGCCGGACTTCGGCTCCTCCGGTCGGTGCGGTCCGCCTACGGGATGTTGAGGCCGCGGGTGGTCCATGGCAGGCTCATCCCGCATGATCGATGAATTCGCGAAGGACAACCTGCACGGGAGACTGCGGCGGGACCGCGAGGTACTGCTCTGGAAGCTCGACGGCTTGTCCGAATACGACGCCCGCCGACCATTGACAGCGACCGGGACCAACCTCCTCGGCCTGGTCAAACACGTGGCCGGCGTCGAGGCCCGGTACTTCGGCGAGGTCTTCGACCGCCCTTCCCCGGAGCCGCTGCCCCGGTGGCAGGACCACGACGGCAGCGATCTGTGGGCGACTGAGGACGAGACACGCGATCAGATCATCGAGTCCTACCGGCGGACGTGGGAACACTCGGACGCGACAATCAACGAGCTTCCCCTCGACGCCCCCGGCCATGTGCCGTGGTGGCCGGAGCCTCATCACAACACGAACCTGTTCGCCATCATGGTCCACGTCCTCGGCGAGACCAACCGGCACGCCGGGCACGCCGACATCCTGCGCGAGGACGTCGACGGCCGAACCGGGATGCGACCCGAACACGAGATGCAGATGGACAAGGAAGCCCGCGCCGCCTACTGCGCGAAGATCGAGCAGGCCGCCAGATCGGCCGCATCGGTCAAGGCATAGACGGCTGTGCCAGGTGGCTTGACGGTGTCCGTGACGGTATCTGCCGGAGTCGTTCGGTGTCTCGCCGACCACCGCGCACCGTTGGTTCAGCGTGTGGACCGAGGCCGGGTTGTGGCGCAGGCTGCACCGGGTGGTGCTGGACGAACTCGGCGCCAGCGGTGAGTCGGACTGGTCGTCCGCGATCGTCGATGCCGCGTCGGTGCGGGCAAAAAAAGGGGGAGGCCAATTCCTCGCCGCTACAAGAGACTCGCAGAACTCACCACGTGAGACGTCCTCTAAGCTTGCCCATTCCGGCGCTCATCCGGCAGAGCACTGCCTGCTGGGCCGGAGGCACGCTTCCGCCGGAGCTTGATCAGGTGGCCGATCAGCAAAGCGGTCCAGAACACTGCGAAGACCGCGGCCGGCACCCGCAGGTAGACAGAACTCCCGCTACTTGCGGCGGTCCAGACCCATCCGACGATCACCAGCCCCACGTAGGCCGGATTCTCAAGCACCGTCCGTCCGTTGGCCACCGTCACCTCCCCCTCAGCGAACATCATCCCCGGAATGAAGCAGCGGCACCAAGCCGGTCGCCCGGGATGGCCTCCCCCGGTGACCTCCCTCGACCAGCCCCTTGTGATTCGGGATTTCCCCCTGCCCCTTCCGCCTGGAACCCCCTGTGAAGGCCCTGGCCGCGCGGCGTGTCTGTCAGTGGACCCCGGCGTCCTGCTGGTCCGCTCGACCCCGCAGCGTCAGCGCGGTGTAGGCGGCCTCCGCGTGGCGGGAGTCCGGGGTGCCCGCGGGCGCCTGCGCGAGGAAGTGGTGGGGGGTGCCGTCGAAGCGGATGTGCCCTTCGGAGAGCACGGTGACGCGATCGGCCTCTCCGGCCAAGTCCGCGACGTCGTGGGTCGACATCAGCACGCTGAGACCCCCGGCGCCCACCGCGGTACCCAGCATGTCGCGGAAGAGGCGCCGCTGGGTGGGGTCCATGCCCGCCGTCGGCTCGTCCAGGAGCAGGACCCGCGAACCGTGCACCAGGGCGGCGGCGACTCCCACGCGTCGCAACTGACCGCCGGAGAGGGTCTTCACCCGGTCCCCCGCGCGGTCCCGGAGGCCGACCCTGGTGAGCGCTTCCAGCGCACGGTCCCAGGCGTCCCCGCGGTTCATGCCTTTCAACCAGCCCGTGTAGGCGACCTGCTCCCTGGCGGTCAGCCCGGCCATGGCGGTGATCTGCTGGGGCATCCACGAGACGTGCCGGCGGTATTCGCGCGTCGTCGAAGCGATCGCGTCCCAGGAGATGCGGCCGGACTGCGGCCGGATCACGGACGCCCCGAGCCGCAGGAGCGTGGACTTTCCGGCACCGTTCGGCCCGAGGAGTACGGTGAGGCCCTCCCGGAGCTCGTACGAGAAATCCGCCAGCACCGGCCGGTTGCGGCGCTTGTAGCGGTAGGTGCAGTCGGTGAACGTAAGGCTCATGGGCGCTGTCCTTGCCGAGTCGTCGTGTGGTGGTCGAGTCCGGCGCCGAGGATCAGGGCCGCCACAGCAGCGCCCGCGGCGGTGGACGATCCGAGGGCGTGGCCGGTGACCGCCCAGGGGAAGAAGTCGTCCGCGGTCCGGTGCCCGACCAGGACGACCAGGAAGATCCAGGCTGTGGGCAGTGCGATGCTCGCCCTCCCCAGCCAGGGACGCCCGCACAGTGCCATGCCGGCCAGGAAGAACGTGTTGCGGCCCGCCGCGACGACCGCGGGCGAGTCCAGGAGCAGTCCTCCTGCGACCGTGAACGCCGCGACCGCCGCCAGGGTGGCCGCGACGAGGCCGGTGTCCAGCCGGGCGATCCGGCGCACGGAGGTCGCCTCGGCCGCCTCCAGGCGGGAGTCGAGGCACTGCACGAGAGCCCCCACCACGAGCAGCGGAGTGAATCCGGCCAGCAGTACGGCGTTGCCCGCGGTGACACTGATCGCGGGAAGGACGACCGTCCCGTCCCGGAAGAGGAGCGTCAGAAGGACAAAAGCCGCCACAGCGGGGGCGAGCACGCTGTGGGCCAGGCGGGCCTTCAGCCACCAGGTCACGTGGCGCCCTCGCAGGCGGTGCGGGAGATGGACTTGTACCAGGCCACCTGCTCGGCCTTCGGCTTCGCCGACACCTCGGTCACGCTCCTGAGAACCTCGTGGTGCTGCGTCGGGGAGTAGAAGGGGTCACCGGCTGCGATCTGCCCGTAGCTGGACATGGTTCCGGTCTTCTTCTCCAGCCACAGCAGGACCGCCCGCCTCAGCGTCGGCTGCGGTGCCTCGCAGGGGAACGTCGTGTACCTGTCGATGATTTCGGCGCCGACCCGGTTCCGCTCCTTCGCCGTGGACAGGAGCAGATAGCCGGTCTCCTTGGTGTCTTTCGGGGTGAACCTGCCGTAGTCCAGGGCCTCTTCCAGCCGCTTCGGCGGCGCGTCGACGACCTTGTACTCCACCAGCACGGCGAAGGCCCGGTCGACCTCGGCGCCGATCTCCTTCGCCTCCCCCCGCGCGTTCTCGGGAAGGCAGACTTCGGGGGCCGCGCCGGTGCAGAGGGTGGGTACGGTCGCGACGTTCACGCGGGGGTTGTAGTTCCAGTCCTTCACGATGCTGTAGGAGACGAACGTGGCGCTCCCGCACAGAGCGACGGCGAGCACGCCCCGTAGCAGCGCGTGCCCCGGTGCCCAGGCGAGCGAGACGGCGACGGCGACCGCCAGGGTGGGCAGGAGGTGCGCCACCATCGAGCCGGCGGACGCGGTCTCCGCGAAGCCGAGGTGGGCGAAGTACTCGCCCGACATGTGCCGCAGGTAGAAGGGCTCCATGGCGTGCGGATACGAGACCAGGAGGAAGACCCCGCACGCCATGACCGGGACGGCCAGTGCGGGTTTCAGCCACTGTCCGGCGGCGAAGCCGATCACCCCGTGCGCCGCGCACAGCGCCATCCCGAGCAGCAGCGGGGGAAGACTCTCCGGGGTGGGCAGGGTGGGACGTTCGGCGAACGCCAAGGCCACCGGTACGAGAAGGACGAGCCATCCGATGGCCACCACGGGAGTCAGCGTCCAGGCGATGACCGTCCCGGTGCGCCGGTAAGGGACCGAGTCCTGGACGCGTGACTCCTTGAACCGTGCGCCCTGCCACGCGGACGCCGCGGAGACGAGCGCGTACGACAGGGCGTACATCTGCTCGATGGACCGCTGAACCAGGATCGGAGCGTACGGGTAGGGCCAGTAGACGACTTGGTCGTGAGTGGAGAAGAAATAGAAGGCGAGCGTCAGGCCGAGGGCCGGCCCCAGGGCCGCCAGGGCGGCCGACGACCGAACGAGGGTCGATATGCGCACACGTGCTCCGGAAGAGTCGGCAGTGGTGCCCGGTACAGGTACCGGGCACCACTACGCGGATCGTTCTGAACCGAGGTTGTCCAGTCGGCCTGCGACGCATCGACGCTCACCGTCGCCACGTTGAGCAGGCAGCAGGAACCGCCCTGGGCGACCTTGTCGGCCTCGAACTGCAGGGTGTCGGTGCCGCTCGGGACGTTCGTCCACTCGCCCCGGCTGACGTGACGCGTCTTGGAAATGAACCCCACCCTGATTTCCCGTACATCAAAGGTGAAGTTACGGGTAACGGGAAGGGGTCACCAGAACCAATCCAGCCATGATCATGTCACGAGGCGCTCGTGACCGAAAAGCGCTGCCGCGCACCTGAGGCGCGACACCCATGGCTTGGGCGACTCCGGGGGCCTCCCGGTCGCACCGACGCGACACCGACCCACAGGCATTCTCGGTCGGGGCCTGGCGGGCACGGCAAGCGATGCCACGTGGCGCCGGCCCGAGCCCACCAGGAGCCGAGGCGGCCGGCACGGCAAGGCTTCACGCCGCCGGCCGCCCTCTCGGACGCATCGCACCGGCGGGGACGAGGCCGGCGCAGCGGGTGCCGGGCCTGGCGGCCCGCCTGGGCGGGCACGGACCTCCGGGCCCAGAAACGCACAAGCGTTCGCACGAGCGCAACCCCGGTCCGGAGTGAAAAGCAGATCACCGGATTGGCCCTCTTGAACATCCCGCTCCGGCGAGCCAGTCGCTATCAAGGGGAGGAGATGCCGTTATGTGGCATTTGACGCTCTCTGAGGAGGCATCCCCATGGATGCGACTGCTTCGACCACGAACGCCGCCGCCCCCACCCCGGCCGACGACGAGGCGCCGATCCACATTCTCTGGATCAACGCCGGGCTCAGTTGCGACGGCGACTCCGTGTCGCTCACCGCCGCGACGCTGCCCAGCATCGAGGAGATCGCCCTCGGCGGGCTCCCCGGTCTGCCGAAGATCGCCGTGCACTGGCCGCTGATCGACTTCGAATGCGGTCCGGTCCAGGGTGCCGACACCTTCATCGAGTGGTTCTTCAAGGCCGAACGCGGCGAGATCGAGCCCTTCGTGCTGGTCGTCGAGGGGTCCATCCCCAACGAGTCGATCAAGGCCGAGGGCTACTGGTGCGGCTTCGGCGACGACCCGGCGACCGGCCAGCCCATCACCACCAGCGAGTGGATCGACCGCCTGGCGCCCAAGGCCCTGGCGGTGGTCGCCATCGGCACGTGCGCCACGTACGGCGGCATCCACGCCATGGAGGGCAACCCGACCGGCGCCATGGGCGTGCCCGACTACCTGGGCTGGGAGTGGAAGTCCAAGGCCGGCATCCCCATCGTCTGCGTGCCCGGGTGCCCGATCCAGCCGGACAACTTCGCGGAGACGCTGACGTACCTGCTCTACCAGGCGGCCGGCTCCGCGCCGATGATCCCGCTGGACGACAAGCTGCGCCCGGCCTGGCTGTTCGGCGCCACCGTCCACGAGGGCTGCGACCGGGCCGGCTACTACGAGCAGGGCCAGTTCGCCGACCGCTACGACTCCCCGCAGTGCCTGGTGAAGATCGGCTGCTGGGGCCCGGTGGTCAAGTGCAACGTCCCCAAGCGCGGCTGGATGGACGGCATCGGCGGCTGCCCCAACGTCGGCGGCATCTGCATCGCGTGCACCATGCCGGGCTTCCCGGACATGTTCATGCCGTTCATGGACGAGCCGCCCGGCGCGCGGCTGTCCAGCACCGCCAGCGGCGTGTACGGCGCCGCGATCCGCCGGCTGCGCTCCATGACGGCCAAGACCGTCGACAACGAGCCCAAGTGGCGCCACACCGGCCGCAAGCTCACCACCGGCTACAAGGCGCCCTGGTGACGTCACGGCACCCCACCGGCCCCTGACACCGTCCACCGACCCCGGCCGCCGACCCCGGCCGCCCCCGCTTGACGAAGGGCACGCAAGAACATGGCTCCGAAGACGAAGACGGCCGGAGACGGCAGTGGCCTGATGGAGATGTCCTGGGATCCGATCACCCGGATCGTGGGCAGCCTCGGCATCCACACGAAGATCGACTTCAAGCAGAAGCGGGTCGCCGAGTGCTACAGCACCTCGTCGGTCTTCCGCGGCTACAGCGTCTTCATGCGGGGCAAGGACCCGCGCGACGCGCACTTCATCACCAGCCGCATCTGCGGCATCTGCGGGGACAACCACGCCACCTGCTCGGTGTACGCGCAGAACATGGCGTACGGCGTCAAGCCGCCGCACCTCGGCGAGTGGATCATCAACCTCGGCGAGGCCGCGGAGTTCATGTTCGACCACAACATCTTCCAGGAGAACCTGGTCGGGGTCGACTACTGCGAGAAGATGGTCCGCGAGACCAACCCGGGTGTCCTGGAGCTCGCCGAGCGCACCGAGGCGCCGCACGCGGCGGAGCACGGCTACCGCACCATCGCCGACATCATGCGCTCGCTGAACCCGCTGGAGGGCGAGTTCTACCGCGAGGCGCTCCAAGTGAGCCGCTACACGCGGGAGATGTTCTGCCTGATGGAGGGCCGGCACGTCCACCCCTCCACGCTCTACGCGGGCGGTGTCGGCACCATCGCGTCGGTGCAGCTGTTCACCGACTACCTCACCCGCCTGATGCGGTACGTGGAGTTCATGAAGCGGGTCGTGCCGCTCCACGACGACCTCTTCGACTTCTTCTACGATGCCCTGCCGGGCTACGAGGAGGTCGGCCGCCGCCGCATCATGCTCGGCTGCTGGGGCGCGTTCAACGACCCGGACCACTGCGACTTCACGTACGCCAACATGACCGACTGGGGCCGGCGGATGTTCGTCTCCCCCGGCATCGTCGTGGACGGCAAGCTGGTCACCAACGACCTGACGAACATCAACCTGGGCATCCGGATCCTCCTGGGCAGCTCGTACTACCAGGACTGGGAGGGCCAGGAGCAGTTCGTCACGCACGACCCGCTCGGCAACCCGGTGGACCCGCGCCACCCGTGGAACCAGCACACCATCCCGGCGCCGCAGAAGCGGGACTTCGACGACAAGTACAGCTGGGTCATGTCGCCGCGCTGGTTCGACGGCAAGGAGCACCTGGCGCTGGACACCGGCGGCGGCCCGCTGGCCCGCCTGTGGTCGACGGCGCTCAACGGACTGGTCGACATCGGCTACGTGAAGGCGACCGGGCACAGCGTGGTCATCAACCTGCCCAAGACGCTGACCAAGCCGGAGACCACCTTCGAGTGGAAGATCCCGCAGTGGAGCAACGCGCTGGAGCGCAACCGGGCGCGCACCTACTTCCAGGCGTACGCCGCCGCCTGCGCGCTGCACTTCACCGAGAAGGCGCTGGCGGAGGTCCGCGCGGGCCGCACCCAGACCTGGGAGAAGTTCGAGGTCCCCGAGGAGAGCATCGGCGTCGGCTTCACCGAGGCGGTGCGCGGCGTGCTGTCGCACCACATGGTGATCCGCGGCGGCAAGATCGCCAACTACCACCCGTACCCGCCGACCCCGTGGAACGCCAGCGTGCGCGACACCTACGGCACGCCGGGCCCCTACGAGGACGCGGTGCAGAACACCCCGATCTTCGAGGAGAACTCCCCGGAGAACTTCAAGGGCATCGACATCATGCGCGCCGTGCGCAGCTTCGACCCCTGCCTGCCGTGCGGCGTGCACATGTACGTCGGCGGCGGGCGCACCGTCGAGAAGCTGCACGTCCCCACCGGCCTGAGCGGCATGGCCGGATGAGCGCGGAGCGGACCGCGCGGCGGATCGAGGAGATCCTGGACGGCCTCGCCGCCTCCGGCGACCGCGAGGCCGCGGCCGCCGCCGAGGAACTGGTGCGCACGCTCATGGAGTTCTACGGCGCGGGTCTGGCCCGCGCCGTGGAACTCCTGGAGAAGCGCGGAGCCGACCCCATGGCCGCGCTGCTGGCGGACGAGGTGGTGGCGGGCCTGCTGGTCCTGCACGACCTGCACCCCGAGGACACCCTCACCCGGGCCGGCCGCGCGGTGCACGCCGCCCGGGCCGGCACCTCGGTCGACATCGAGCACTTCGACCCCGACAGCGGCACGCTGCGGCTGGCCGCCCGCGAGGGCGGCGGCTGCGGGTGTCCCAGCACGACGGACGCCACCCGGCAGCGCATCGAGGCCGCGCTGTCGTGCTGGGCGCCCGAGGTGACCTCGGTGGAGCTGCCGCAGAGCGGCCCGGCGACACGCGAACCCGCGCTGCTCCAGATCGGCACGCGTCCGCCGGGGGCGCCGTGAGCCCGCAGTCCCCACCCGCGGCCGGGCTGCGCCGCTTCGTCGCCCCGCGCCCGGCCGCGCCCGAGCGGTGCGAGCTGTGCGGGGCGACCCTCATGGGCCCCCACCGGCATCTGGTGGACACCGGCCGGCGCGCGCTGGCCTGTGCCTGCACGCCCTGCTCGCTGCTCTTCGACCGGCCGGGCGCCGGTGGCGGGCGCTTCGCCGCGGTGCCCGACCGCTACCTCTCCGACCCCGGCTCGGTCCCGGACGCCGTCGCCTGGCAGCGGCTGCGCATCCCGGTGTCGGTGGCCTTCTTCTTCCACAACTCGTCCCTCGACCGTCCCGTCGTGCTCTACCCGAGCCCGGCGGGCGCCACCGAGAGCGACGTCGACCCGGGCACTTGGGACGCCGTCTTCGGCGACTCGCCGCTGGCCGGCGCGCTGCGGCCGGACGTGGAGACACTGCTGGTGCGCCGCGAGGGCGACGGCGGCGAGTGCTACCTGGCGCCGGTCGACCGCGCCTACGAACTCGTCGGCCGGCTGCGGCTGACCTGGCAGGGCTTCGACGGCGGGCCCGGTGCCCGCGCCGAACTCGCCGCCTTCTTCGACGACCTACGACAGCGGGCGGCCCGGGCGCCGCGGGAAGGGAACCGGCCGTGACCGAGCTGGGCTTCACGTGCACGGGCGTACGGGCCGATCCGTACGCCGCGGGACCGACGCTCGTCTTCCGGCTGCGGATCACCGCCTCCGGCGGGGAGCGGGTGCACGCGATCGCGCTGCGCTGCCAGTTGCGCATCGAGCCGGCGCAGCGCGCGTACGCGCCGGAGGAGGCCGAGGGCCTGGGCGACCTCTTCGGCGAGCCGGAGCGCTGGGGCAGCACGCTGCAACCGCTCCAGTTCGCGCAGGTGTCGGTGATGGTGCCCGGCTTCAGCGGCGAGGTCGAGGTGGAACTGCCGGTACCGTGCACCTACGACATGGACATCGCCTCCGCCAAGTACTTCGACGCGCTGCGGGAGGGCGAGGCGCCGCTGCTGATGCTGTTCTCCGGCACCGCCTTCCTCGGGCCCGGCGGATTCCAGGTGCTGCCCGTGCCCTGGCACAAGGAGGCCGTCTGCCGGCTGCCGGTCGCGGTGTGGCGCGAGACGATCGACGCGCACTTCCCCGGCTGCGGCTGGATCCGGTTGCCGCGCGGCTCCATGGACGCGCTGCGGTCCTTCCGCAGCCGGCACGCGCTGCCGTCCTGGGAGGCCACCGTCGAGGCCCTGCTCGCCGGAGCGGCACGGTGACGGCGGGCGCCGCGCAGGCGGCCGGAGCGACGGCGGAGACCTCGGCGGAACAGGCCGAACGCTTCGACACCGCCCGCAAGGCGGCCGACGCCGTGCTCTTCGAAGGCTACGTCCTCTACCCGTACCGGGCGTCGTCGGCGAAGAACCGCATGCGCTGGCAGTTCGGTGTGCTCGTGCCCCCGGCGTGGGCGGCCGCCTCGGGCGAACCGGCCGCGCAGCGCACGCAGCTCCTCATGGAGCCGCGCGCGGACGCGGTGCTCCACGCGGAGGTGCGCTTCCTGCACGCCCAGCGGCGCACCGTCCACCGCGCCCTGCCCGGCGGTTCGTACGAGCCGGTGGAGGAGCTGGAGCTGCCCGACCGAGTCCTGGTGCCGTGGGACGAGGGGATCGAGGAGCGCGTCGAACTGAGCGCCACCATCGAGGAGTTGACCGAGGGCGGCGTCACGCTGCCCTTCACCCTGCCGGCGGCGGAGACCACCGAGCCGGTGGAGGACGCGGGCGGAGCGCGGGTGGGCGCGGTCGTACGGCGCCGGGAGGCGCTGGAGGGCGTGGTCCGGATCACCGCGGAGGAACTGCCGGGCCCCTACCGTGTCCTGCGGCTCACCGCCGTCGTCGAGAACACCGGCGCGGGCACCGCGGCCCGGCGCGAGGACGCGCTGCCGTACTCGCTGGTGTCGGCGCACCTGATGCTGGGGCTGACCGCGGGCACGTTCGTCTCCATGACCGACCCGCCGCAGTGGGCGCGCGGGGCCGTCGCGGAGTGCCGCAACGAGCACACATGGCCGGTGCTGGCGGGCGACGACGGCGCCGCCGACGTGGTGCTGTCCTCCCCCATCATCCTGGAGGACCATCCGCGCATCGCGCCGGAGAGCGCCGGCGCGATGTACGACGCCACCGAGATCGACGAGATCCTGGCCCTGCGCACCGCCGCCCTCACCGACGAGGAGAAGCGGCACGCCCGGGGCACCGACGACCGGGCCGCGGCCGTCATCGACCTGGCGGAGACCATGCCGCCGGAGGTGATGGAGCGTCTGCACGGCGCCGTGCGGGCGCTGCGCGAGGTCACCGGGCAGGACCCGGTGCCGGACGTGACCGCGCCGGACACGCCCTGGTGGGACCCGGGCGCCGACGCCTCGGTGGACCCGGCCCGCGACCGCGTGGTGATCGAGGGCAGGTCCGTCGGCGCGGGCAGCCGGGTCGTGCTGCGTCCCGGCAAGCGGCGCACCGACGCGCAGGACCTGTTCCTGCACGGGCGCGGGGCGCTGGTGGAGGCGGTGCTGCACGACGTCGACGGCGGTGTGCACCTGGCGGTCACCGTGGACGGCGACCCCGGCGCGGAACTGCGGCGCCTTCAGGGCCGGTTCCTGTACTTCCAGCCCGACGAGCTGGCGCCGGCGGAGGAGGCGTGAGCGGCGGGGGCGTGCTGGTCGCCGGCATCGGCAACATCTTCCTGGGCGACGACGGCTTCGGCGTCGAGGTCGTACGGCGGCTGGCCGGGCACCCGCTGCCCGAGGGCGCCGAGGTCACCGACACCGGCGTCCGCGGCGTGCACCTGGCCTACCGGCTGCTGGACGGCTACCGCTGCGTGGTCCTGGTGGACGCCGTGCCGGGGGGCGAGCCGCCCGGCACCCTGTGCCTCATCGAGGTGCCGCCGCCGCCGGCGGGCGACCCCGGGGAACCGCCGGTCGTCGACGGCCACCGCATGACGCCGGACGCCGTCCTGGCGCTGCTCGACACCCTCAGCGCCGGCACGGGCGCGGGCAGCCGGCCCACGCGTGTGCTCGTCGTGGGCTGCCAGCCGGCCTGCCTGGACGAGGGCATCGGCCTGAGCGCACCCGTCGCCGCCGCCGTGGACGAGGCGGTGGGCCTCGTCCTGCGGGTCGTCGGCGAGGAGTGCGCGCGGGCCGGGAGTCCGCCCGCGGCGGCCCGTCCGCGATGAGCTGATCCGGCGAGCGAACCGCAACAACCGACACGACCGACACGACAGAAAGGAGCACCCGCCATGTGGAAGATCGCCCTCGGCGCGGTGGGAGCGGCCGCGGCCGTCCTCGCCATGTCGCGCGTCCTGCCCGACGTGAAGCGCTACATGCACATCCGGGCCATGTGAGGCCGAACGGGTACCCGCCGCCGGGCCGGCGGCGTGGGGGGGCGGGGGCCCCCCCCCCCCCCGCGCCCCGCCGGCTCATCCTGCCGCGTCGGGCGTGCGCACCGCGAGGAAGGCCACGTCG
>NZ_JBIVLI010000015.1:170603-226194 GCF_044751205.1 Streptomyces sp. NPDC088732 | reverse complement strand
CCCCAGGGCGCGCGCCCCGCCCGCCGTGACGCGCTCCAGCCACCCCCGGCCCTGGTGCGGCCGCCGGGGCCCCCCCCGCGGGGCGGGGGGGGGGGGGGGCGGGGGCCCCCCCACGACCGGCCTGTAATGGATCGGCGCGGCAGCCGGGGGCCCGGCCGGCACCCCACACCGGAGAAGAGGCCGATGCACGAGATGTCCATCGCGATGGCGGTGGTGGAGCAGGTCGAGGAGGCCGCCGCCCGCCTGGCGGCCGGCGGCACCGCCCCGCCGGGCGTGCGGGAGGTCCGGCTCCAGGTGGGTGAACTCGCCGGTGTACTGCCCGACTCCCTGTCCTTCTGCTTCGACCTCGCGTGCTCCGGCACCGTCCTGGAGGGCTCGGCGCTGTTGACCGAGACCGTGCCGGGCCGGGCCCGGTGCGAGCCCTGCGACCACGAGTGGCCGACCGGGCTGCCCCCTCGGCTGGGCTGCCCGCGCTGCGGCGCGGGCGCGTCGGAACTGCTGTCCGGCCGCGAACTGCGCATCACCGAGGTGCGGTGGGCCGGCCCCCTCTCACCTGAACCACCCTCCGCACCACTCGCGAAGGAGCGCTGACCGCCATGTGCAAAGTCACCGACCTGCAGCAGGCCGTGCTCGCCAGGAACGAGCACGGCGCCCAGCACCTGCGGGAGGAGCTGGCCGGGCGCGGGACCGTGATGGTGAACCTCCTGTCCAGCCCCGGCAGCGGCAAGACCGCGCTGCTGGAGGCGGAACTGGCGCTGGCATGCCGGCGCGGCGTGCCGGTCGCCGCGCTCACCGCCGACCTGGCCACCGAGAACGACGCGGTGCGGCTGGGCCGTTCGGGCGCGCCGGTGCGGCAGGTGCTGACCGACGGGCTGTGCCACCTGGAGTCCGGGATGGTGCGCTCGCACGTCGAGGCGTGGCTGCCCGACGACACCCATCTGCTGTTCGTGGAGAACGTCGGCAACCTGGTGTGCCCGGCGTCCTACGATCTCGGCGAGTCGCTGCGTGTGGTCCTCGCGTCGGTCACCGAGGGCGAGGACAAGCCGCTGAAGTACCCCAGCGCCTTCGGGCTGGCGCAGCTGGTCGTGATCACCAAGTACGACATCGCGGCGGCCGTGGACTTCGACGAGCAGGCGTTCCTGGCCAACGTGGCCCAGGTGAACCCGGGTGTCGAGGTGGTCCGCACCTCGGTGCGCGGCGGCGAGGGCGTGGGCCTGCTGCTGGAGCGGGCGCTCGCGGTGCGTGCCGGGGCCGCGGTCCACCGGCCGGTGATGACGCGTACGGCCGTCGGTCACGCGCACTGATGGCAGGCCAGCCGGCCCCGGCGGCCGACGCCCCGGTGCAGCGCCGCAGGGTGCTGGTGCGGGGCGTGGTGCAGGGGGTCGGCTTCCGGCCGTTCGTGTTCGGGCTGGCGCGGGAGCTCAATCTGTCGGGGCATGTCGGCAACACCGGGGAGGGTGTCGTCGCGGAGGTCGAGGGCGCCCCCGCCGCCGTCGCGGCCTTCTGCCTGCGGATCGGCACCGACGCCCCGCCACTTGCGGTCGTCGAGTCCGTCTCGCACGCCGTGGTGCCGCTCACCGGCGGCTCGGGCTTCGCCATCGCCGCCTCGCGGGCGGGCGAGGGCGCCGCGCGGACGCTGGTCCCCCCCGACACCGCGACGTGCGGGGCGTGCCTGGCGGAGCTGCGGGACCGCGGCGACCGCCGCTTCCGCCACCCGTTCATCACGTGCACGCACTGCGGGCCGCGGTTCACGATCGTGACCGGGCTGCCCTACGACCGGGCCGGCACCACGATGGCCCGGTTCCCGATGTGCGGGGCCTGCCGGGCCGAGTACGAGGACCCGGGCGACCGGCGCTTTCACGCGCAGCCGGTCTCCTGCCACGACTGCGGGCCGCGGCTGCGGCTGCTGGTGCGGCGCGGGCACGGCACGGTGGAGGCGGCGGCGACGGATCCGCTCGGGGGCGCGCGGCGGCTGCTCGCGGACGGCGCGATCGTCGCCGTGAAGGGGCTCGGCGGCTACCACCTGGCGTGCGACGCGGGCGACGACACGGGCGTGCGGCTGCTGCGGCAGCGCAAGAACCGGGGCGACAAGCCGTTCGCCCTGATGGCCCGGGACCTCGCGGACGTGACGGGACTGGCCCATGTCGACGCCGCGGAGCGGGAGTTGCTCACCGGGGCGCGGCGGCCCATCGTGCTGCTGCGGCGGCGGCCGGACGCGGTGGGGGTGGCGCCGGGCGTCGCCCCGCGCGTCGCCGACCTCGGTGTCATGCTGCCGTACACCCCGGTGCACCATCTGCTGCTGGGACTGCCCGGGGACCCGCCGGGCCCCCGGCTGCTGGTGATGACGAGCGGCAATCTGGGCGGCGAACCGATCGTCACCGACGACGAGGAGGCCCTGCTGCGGCTGGCCGGGCTCGCCGACGCGTGGCTGACGCACGACCGGCCGATCCATGTGCCCTGCGACGACTCGGTGGTGCGGATCTGCGACGGCGGCGAACTGCCCGTGCGGCGCTCGCGGGGCTACGCACCCTTCCCCGTGCCGCTGCCGGTGTCCGTGGAACCGGCGCTCGCCGTCGGCGGCGACCTGAAGAACACCTTCTGTGTGGGCGAGGGACGGCACGCCTGGATGTCGGCGCACGTCGGGGACATGGACGACCTGGCGACGCTGAGCGCTTTCGCCGCCGCTGAGCGGCAGTTGGAGTCCATCACCGGGGTGCGGCCGGTCCTGCTGGCCGCCGACCGGCACCCGGGCTACCGGTCGGTGGGCTGGGCACGACGCGCGGCCGGCGACCGCCCGCTGCGGCAGGTGCAGCACCACCACGCGCACGTCGCGGCGGCGATGGCCGAGGCAGGGCTCGACGGGACCGCGCCGGTGCTCGGCGTCGCCTTCGACGGCACCGGCCACGGCGACGACGGCGCCGTCTGGGGCGGGGAGTTCCTGCTCGCCGACTACGACGGCTTCCGGCGCGCGGCCCACCTCGCCTACGTGCCGCTGCCGGGCGGGGACGCCGCGGTACGGCGGCCCTACCGGATGGCACTGGCGCACCTGCGGGCGGCGGGGCTGTCCTGGGATCCCGGGCTGCCGTGCGTGGCGGCCTGCCCGCAGCAGGAACTGCGGGTCCTGGCCACGCAGTTGGACCACGGCTTGCACTGCGTGCCCACGTCGAGCATGGGCCGGCTCTTCGACGCCGTCTCCGCGCTGGCCGGGGTGTGCCAGGAGGCCGGGTACGAGGCGCAGGCCGCCGTGGAACTCGAGGCCGCCGCGGTGGCCGCGGGCGAACTGCCGCGGAACGGCTACGCGTTCGCACTGCGCGAGGGCGGCGGCGTGGACGGCGCCACCGCCTGCGACCCCGGCCCGGTGCTCGCGGCCGTCGTCGCGGACCTGCGCCGCGGTGTGCCGGCGGGCGTCGTCGCGGGCCGCTTCCACCGGGCGGTGGCCGACCTCGTACGCCGGGTGTGCTCCGCCGTACGGAACCGCGACGGCACCGGGACGGTCGCCCTGAGCGGCGGCGTCTTCGCCAACGCGCTGCTGTCCGCCGCCTGCGCGGAGGCGCTGCGCGCGGACGGCTTCGAGGTCCTGCTCCACCGCCTCGTGCCGCCCAACGACGGCGGCCTGGCGCTCGGCCAACTCGTCGCCGCGGCCCGCGGCGACGGCCTGCGGACCCCCACCCAGAGCGAGGAGACAGCTGATGTGCCTGGCGGTACCCGGCAAGGTGCTGGAGATCGAGGAACGTGACGGGACCAGGATGGCGACCGTCGACTTCGGCGGCGTGATCAAGGACGTGTGCCTGGAGTACCTGCCCGACCTCCAGGTCGGCGAGTACGCCATCGTCCACGTCGGCTTCGCGCTACAGCGCCTGGACGAGGAGTCGGCGCAGCAGACGCTCGCCCTCTTCGGGAACCTGGGCCTGCTGGAGGAGGAGTTCGGCGACCCCTGGCAGCAGGCGGCGGCCGAGGCGGGAACCGCCCCGGCCGGCACCCCGGCGGCGGAGGCCGACCGGTGAAGTACATCGAGGAGTTCCAGGACCCGGACCTGGCCCGGCGGCTGCTGGACGACATCCGCGCGACGGTGACCCGGCCCTGGGCGCTGATGGAAGTGTGCGGCGGCCAGACCCACACCATCATCCGGCACGGTATCGACCAGTTGCTGCCCGAGGGGATCGAGCTCATCCACGGCCCCGGCTGCCCGGTCTGCGTGACGCCTCTGGAGGTCATCGACAAGGCCCTGGAGATCGCCTCCCGGCCCGGGGTGATCTTCTGCTCGTTCGGCGACATGCTGCGCGTGCCCGGCACCGGCCGCGACCTGTTCCGGGTGCGCAGCGAGGGCGGCGACGTGCGCGTGGTCTACTCCCCGCTCGACGCGCTGCGCGTCGCCCGGGAGAACCCCGACCGCCAGGTGGTGTTCTTCGGCATCGGCTTCGAGACCACCGCACCGCCCAACGCCATGACGGTCCACCAGGCCCGCAGGCTCGGCATCCGCAACTTCAGCCTGCTGGTCTCCCACGTCCGGGTGCCTCCGGCGATTGAGGCGATCATGCGGTCGCCGCAGGTGCGGGTGCAGGCGTTCCTGGCCGCCGGTCACGTGTGCAGTGTGATGGGCACGGAGGAGTACCCGGAGCTCGCGGACGGCTTCGGCGTGCCGATCGTCGTCACCGGCTTCGAACCGCTGGACATCCTGGAGGGCGTGCGCCGCACCGTGCGCCAACTGGAGCGCGGCGAGCACTCCGTCGAGAACGCCTATCCGCGAGCGGTCCGCCCGGAGGGCAACGCGGCGGCCAAGGCGATGCTCGCGGACGTCTTCGAGGTCACCGACCGCGCCTGGCGCGGCATCGGCGTCATCCCGGACAGCGGCTGGCGGCTCTCCCCGCGCTACCGGGAGTTCGACGCGGAGCACCGCTTCGAGGTCACCGGCATCACCACCCGGGAGCCGGCCGCCTGCCGCAGCGGCGAGGTGTTGCAGGGCCTGATCAAGCCGCACCAGTGCGAGGCGTTCGGCACCGCCTGCACCCCCCGCAACCCGCTGGGCGCCACGATGGTCTCCAGCGAGGGGGCCTGTGCCGCCTACTACCTCTACCGCCGGCTCGGCGGCACCAGCGCACCCCTGGAGGCGAGCCCCGTTGGCTGAGATCGCTGACACCCTGGCCGCGCCGGACTTCTCCGGCTGGACCTGTCCCGCGCCGCTGCGCGACCAGCCGCGGGTGGTGATGGGGCACGGCGGTGGCGGGACGCTCTCCGCCGAGCTCGTCCGGCACGTCTTCGCCCCGGCCTTCGGCGGGACGGTGCTGGCCCAGCTCGCCGACTCGGCGGTGGTGCCGCTCGGCGGCGCGCGGCTGGCGTTCTCCACGGACTCGTACGTGGTGCGCCCGCTGTTCTTCCCCGGCGGCAGCATCGGTGACCTGGCCGTCAACGGCACGGTCAACGACCTCGCGATGAGCGGCGCCCGGCCGGCCTTCCTGTCCTGCGGGTTCATCCTGGAGGAGGGCGTGGAGATGCCCCTGGTCGCCCGTGTCGCCGAGGCGATCGGCGCGGCCGCCCGCGCGGCGGGGGTCGAGATCGTCACCGGGGACACCAAGGTCGTCGAGTCCGGCCACGGCGACGGGATCTACATCAACACCGCGGGCATCGGGCTCGTCCCCGAGGGTGTCGACATCCGGCCGCAGCGCGCGGAGCCCGGTGATGTCGTCATCGTCAGCGGGGAGATCGGGGCGCACGGCGTCGCGGTCATGAGCGTGCGCGAGGGGCTGGAGTTCGACGTCGAGATCGAGAGCGACTGCGCCCCGCTGAACGGCCTCGTGGAGGCGATGCTCGCGGTGACGACCGATCTCCACGTGCTGCGCGACCCCACCCGGGGCGGGCTCGCCGCGGCGCTCAACGAGATCGCGGCCGCCTCCGGGGTCGGCGTTGTCATCGAGGAGCGGGCGGTGCCCGTGCCCTCCCCCGTCGCCAACGCGTGCGCGGTACTCGGCCTGGACCCGATGTACGCGGCCAACGAGGGCAAGCTCGTCGCCTTCGTCCCCCGGGCCCACGCGGACGGGGTGCTGGCGGCCCTGCGCGCGCACCCGCTGGGGGCGCGCGCCGCCGTGATCGGCGAGTGCGTCGAGGACCACGCGGGCATGGTCGTCGCGCGCACCGGGCTCGGCGGCACGAGGGTTGTCGACCTGCCGCTGGGCGAGCAACTCCCCCGGATCTGCTGACCGCTCAGGCACCCCCCGCCGGCGGTGGCGGCCGCCGGCAGGGGGTGGGCCCGGCCGTCCGGGGCAGCAGGGGGAGGACGCGGCGGTGCCGCAACCGACGCCCGAGGAGGACGGCATGACCTTTCAGCACCCGGTGGAACGGACCGACGAGCGCGGCCGCGGCGGCCGCTTCGAGCACCTGGCCGAGTCGGCCTCGAACTTCACGGCCTCCCCCGCCTTCTACGGGCTGTGCGTCGCCATGGTGACCGCCTTCGTCGTCGTGCACGTCCTCGGGGTGCCGCTGAACTGGCAGTTGTTCACCGCGGACGTGATGACGGCCGTCACTCTGCTCCTGCTGGCGCTGCTGAAGAACTCCGAGCGCCGCGCGGAGCACGCCCTCCAGACCAAACTGGACGCGATCGCCGCCGCCCTGCTGGAGCAGGGCGGCAGCTCGCACGAGGCGCGCGACGCGCTGCGCAAGGTGATCGGCATCCACGAGGAGGCCTGAGGGAGCGGGTCAGCCGGTGACGCTCACCGCGCCGGTCTCCAGGTGGCCGGTGAAGCGCCGCGACCAGGACGCGTCGGAGCCGACGGTGACCGTGAAGTCGTACCAGCCGGAGGAGTACGCGACGGCGTTGAACCAGTCGTCGGTGCTGCCGCCGGCGGGCACGGTGTAGGTCCAGGGACCGTCGGTGCGGTACTGGTTCGCCTTGATGGTGAAGGTGACGGCCGCGGCCGAGGTGTTGGTCATGCGGAACCAGACCGCCTGCTTGCCCGTGTCGGGCGCCGCCGCGTACGAGGGGACGACCTCGCAGGCCTTGCCCGTGGCCTTGGCGTCGCCGGTGAAGCGCCGCAGGAAGCGGTTGGGGCCGACAAGGGTCAGGTCGTACTTGCCGTCGCCGTAGCCGGAGCCGATGTTGAAGTAGTCGCTGCCGGTGCCGCCCGCGTCGATCGTGTACTGCCACGGCACACGGCTGCGGTAGGCGTTGGGGTGGATGGAGAAGTGCGCGGCGCCGGTGGCCTGGGACCCCTGGTTGCTCATGGCGATCCAGGCGAGGATCGTGCCGCCGCTGCCGAACTCGAGCCGGTCCAGGTAACCGTTCGGCTGGTACGGCAGCGCGCGGGCGGGCCGGGTGCCCGCCTCCTGGGCGGGCAGCGCGTTGGTGGTGGGCTTGGGGTTGGGCAGCGGCGCGCAGGTGCTGATGCCGATGACGGACGTCGCGGGCAGGGCGGGCAGGCCGCTCACCGGCGCGGTGAAGTCGAAGCAGCGGGTCAGGTCGCCGGTGACCTTGCGGCGCCAGTCGCTGATGTTGGGGCAAGCGGCGGGCGTGCCGAGGGCGGCGGTCCAGCGCTCCATGAAGCGGATGACGGAGGTGTGGTCGTACACCTCGGAGGACACCCAGCCGCCCCGGGTCCAGGGCGAGACGACGATCATCGGGACGCGGAAGCCCAGCCCGTACGGCGTGCCGCTCAGGAACTCCCCCGCGGTGCCGGCCGGCGGTGACGGCGGCGGGACGTGGTCGAAGTAGCCGTCGTTCTCGTCGTAGTTGAGGAAGAGCACGGTCGAGTCGAAGACCGCGGGGTCGGCGCTCAGGGCCTGCAGCACCTGGTGCACGAAGTGCGCGCCGTCCCCGGGCGGGGCGTAGGGGTGCTCGGAGAAGGCCTGGTTGGGGACGATCCACGAGACCTGGGGCAGGGTGCCGGCCAGTACGTCGGCCTTGATGGCGGCGACGATGTCGTCCGGGGTCGAACCGGTCACCCGCGGGACGGAGCCCATACCGCGGTCGTGCAGCGGGGTGCCGGCGGCGGCCTGGGTGAACTGCTTGAAGTACGCCAGGCCGTTGTCGCCGTAGTTGTCGTTCACGTTCTGGTAGACCCGCCAGCTCACCCCGGCGTTCTGCAGGGCCTCGGCGTACGTCTGCCAGGTCAGGCCCGACTCGTCGCCGCCGTCGTGGCTGGAGGAGTCGACCTTCCCGCTCCACAGGTACGTCCGGTTGGGGCCGGTCGCGCTCAGGGTGGAGGAGTAGTAGGCGTCGCAGATGGTGTAGGCGTCCGCGAGGGCGTAGTGGAAGGGGATGTCGGCCCGGGTCATGTGGCCCAGGGAGCGCACATTGCCGACACCGGACACCCAGGAGTCCAGGGCGCCCTTGTTCCACGCCGCGTGCTGGGAGGACCAGCTGTGCGGCAGGTCGCCGTTGCACTGGGCGAGCGTCTCGGAGTCGACGCCGCCGGCGGCGGGTGTGGCGCTGAGCCGCCACGGGTACTGGCGTCCGGTGCCGTTCGGCTGGTTGAAGACCGACTGGCCGCCGGACAGGGTGATCGTGGCCCGGTCGCCGAAGCCGCGCACACCCTTGAGCGTCCCGAAGTAGTGGTCGAAGCTGCGGTTCTCCTGCATCAGCACGACCACGTGCCGTACATCGGCGATGGTCCCGGCGGCGGCCGCCGCCGTCCGCTGCTGCGGCGCCGCGGCGGCGCCGCCCGCCTGCGTGACGGTGGCCCCCGCGGCGGCCCCCGCCGACAGGGCCACGAACTTCCGGCGACTGATACCCGTGATGCCCGTCATCCCACCGGTCCTTGTCGACTCGACGTCAGGTACGTGTGATCGCAGGCAAGGGTGCCGCCGGACCGCGCGGGGTGCCAGGGGTTGGCGGCGGCGGGCACCGGTCCGCCGGGTGAATGGATCGGGAACACCTCCGCGACCGGGCTTTTTACCGCTTTCGGGTGGCGTCCGGCGTCCGAACGGAAGAGTCTGGGAGGCAGAGGGGGCATGCGGCCCGCAGAGCGGCGCGCCGACGTCGGTGGTGGCGGCGCGTGAGCGAGGAGACGGACATGAGCGACAACGACATGGGTGACGAGGTCTACCAGCCGGACGGGTCCGAGGTGCAGGACGACGCCGGATTGCTGGAGCCCGAGGACACGCTGGACTACCACGGCGTCGACCAGGTGCTCGACGAGGGCTACTCACCGCCGGAGCGGCCCTGGGCGGTGAACAAGGCGGCCACCACCGCGGAGGGCCGCCTGCGGGGGGAGACGCTGGACGAGCGGCTGGCCGAGGAGCTTCCGGACCTGCCGTTCCCCACCGGTGACGGCATAGGCGACACGTGGGACACCGACGGCGAGCTGATCGACGACGAGGTCGGCGGGCCGCGCGCGGGCCGGCTGGTCGCCCCCGACGAGGGCGCGCACTACGAGACCGAGGGCATGGTCGCGTACGACATCGGTGTCGACGGCGCCGCCGCCTCCGCCGAGGAGGCCGCGATGCACCTGGTGCGGGGCACCGAGGAGTACTGACCGGTCAGGAGTCCCCGCGGGAATTCGGCGGCGACGACGGCGGGCCCGCTGCGGCGGGCCCGCACGCCGTGTCGTGCGGGCCCTTCGCGTCGCACTGGAGCGGCGGGGCCACGATCGCGCAGTGGTGGTGGAGGGGCGGCAGGTCCTTGGGGGCCGAGTCCGGCTCCTGCGGGCTCTCCTTCAGCACGTCCGAGCGGATGAACGTCCACGCCAGCACGGATCCCGCCACGAGCAGCCCGGCGCAGATCAGGACGGCGCGCCGGAAACCGCTCCCGAAGGCGGCCGGAATCTCGTACTCGTCACCGGACAGCCCCACCAGCAGCGGCAGCGCCGCCACGGACAGCAGGCCGGCCGCGCGGGCGACGGCGTTGTTCACACCGGAGGCCGTACCCGCGTGCCGCACGTCGGCCGCGCCGAGGACGGTCGCGGTCAGCGGGGCCACCGTGCAGGCGAGGCCGAGCCCGAAGACGCACACCGCCGGCAGGACGTCGGCCACGTACGAGGTGTCGGCGCCGATGCGCAGCATCAGCAGCAGTCCCACGGCGGAGACCGCGGGGCCGACCGTCATGGGGATGCGCGGGCCGATCCGCTCGGCCAGCCGTCCGGAGCGCTCGGACAGCGCCAGCATGATGATCGTGACCGGCAGCAGCGCCGAACCCGAGGCGAGCGGGGAGAACCGGGCCTCGGTCTGCAACTCCAGCACCAGGAAGAAGAAGACACCGCCGAGCGCGGCGTACACGGCGAACGTCACCAGGTTCGCGGCCGTGAACTGGCGGTTGGCGAAGAGGCCCGGCGGCAGCATCGGATGGCTGCTGCGCCGCTCGGTCCACACGAAACCGGCCAGCGCCGCCAGGCCCAGGAAGCCCGAGACCGCGACCGCTACGGGGGTCGCCTGATGGCCGCCCGCGTCGATCAGCGCGTACGTGATGCCGGCGAGCCCCACGGCGCCGAGCACGGCACCCGCCACGTCGAAGCCGCCGGTGGCGGACTCGTCCCGGCTCTCCGGGACGTGCCGGGACGACACCGCGAGCACGAGCGCCGCCATCGGCAGGTTGATGAAGAAGACCCAGCGCCAGCTGACGGAGTCCACCAGCCAGCCGCCCAGCAGCGGTCCGAGCGCCCCCGCGATGCCGCCGAGCCCCGACCACACGCCGATCGCGCGGGCCCGGTCGTCCGAGGCGAAGGACGACTGGATCAGCGCGAGCGATCCCGGTGTCAGCAGCGCGCCGCCGATGCCCTGGAGGGCGCGGGCGGCGATCAGCACATGGATGTCGGGCGCCAGGCCGCACATCAGGGAGGCGAGCGCGAACCACACCGTGCCGATCATGAAGATCTTGCGCCGGCCGAAGCGGTCCCCGAGGGCGCCGCCGAGCAGGATCAGCGCGGCCAGGGTGAGGGTGTAGGCGTTGACGGTCCACTGGAGCCCCGCCAGGGTGGCGCCGAGGTCGCGGCCGATGGTCGGGAGCGCGACGTTGACGACCGTGCCGTCGAGAAACGTCATGCCCGACCCGAGGACGACGGCGACGAGCACCCACCGCCCCGCCGGCTCCCCTAGCGTCAGCCCACCGGCCCGCTCTGTCGCGCGCGCGGCTTCCGTCATCGCAGCCTCCGGCCGTCCCCGCTGGTCTTCCCCGAGGCTACCCCGGCAGGGCAGCACCCGCGTGCCTCACCAAGATCTTAGAGCGCGGGAATCCGGGGCCGCGGGGGGCGTTGAAGGAAACGTGACCTCACCGCTGCCACCCGTGCCCTCACCTGCGCTTCCACCGTCCTTCCGGCTCTCGCTCCTCGACCGGTCCCCGGTGCGCAGGGGGCAGGAGCCCGCGCAGGCGCTGCGCGACACCGTGTGGCTGGCGCAGCGGGCCGAGGAGCTGGGCTACCACCGCTTCTGGGTCTCCGAGCACCACGGGGTGCCGGGCATCGCGGGTTCCGCGCCCGCCGTGCTGGCCGGGGCCGTCGCGGGGGCGACGTCCCGGATCAGGGTGGGCACCGGCGGGGTGATGCTCCCCAACCACCCGCCACTGGTGGTGGCCGAGCAGTTCGGGGTGCTGGAATCGCTGTTCCCCGGGCGGATCGACATGGGCCTGGGCCGCTCGGTGGGCTTCACCGACGGCGTGCGCAGGGCACTGGGCCGGGACGCGGGCGCGGCGGACGACTTCGCGGGACTGCTGACCGAACTGCTGGGCTACTTCACGGGCACCCCGGGCGGCGGCACGGCCGTGCACGCCCGCCCGCCGGAGGGCCTGCGCGTACCGGCGTTCGTGCTCGCCACGGGCTCGGGGGCGGCGCAGGCCGCGGCCTTCGGGCTGCCGCTGGTGATCGCGGGCCGCGACGAGGAGCGGATGCGGGCGGCGATCGACCGGTACCGCGCCGAGTTCGCGCCCTCGGCGTGGGGGGCGCGGCCGTACGTGGTGGTCTCCGCCCCGGTCGCGGTCGCGGCGACCACCGAGGCGGCGCGCCGGCTGCTGGTCTCCGAGGCCTGGTCGGCCGCGTACGCGCGTACCCATGGGGAGTTCCCGCCGCTGGGGCCGCCGGAGGAGATCCTCGCGGGCCCCATGACGGCGCGCGAGCGCGACCACTTCGAGGAGTCGCTGAGCGGCGGCATCCATGGCACGGAGGCCGAGGCCGGGGCGGCGCTGGCCGGGCTGGTCGCACGCACGGGGGCGGACGAGATCCTGGTCAGCACGGCCGGTTACGACCGCGGCGCCCTGCTGGACTCCCACCGCCGGCTGGCCCGGCTGGCGGGCCTGTCCGCACCGGCGTAGCGGTCAACAGGCGCGTCGGCGAAGGCCGTTGAGCACGTCGGCGCGCCCCCGTCGCTCACCCCGATGCCGACGGGCGGGTGCCGGGCCGGCGGTCGGCGGGGGCGTGCGCGCCGGGCGATCGCGGCCCCGGGCAGATCCCGCACCCCCACCGATGAGTTCTGCGCCGCCGGGCGGTCTGCCTTCCCGACCGTCCTTTCGCGAAGGTGGACCGATGACCGATCTGCACGACCTCCTCAGCCCGTACGTCGCCGACGGAACCGTGCCGGGAGCGGTGGGCCTGGTGGCCCGCGGCGACCGGACCGAGGTGGCGGCCGTCGGCGCGGCCGGTATCGCCGGCACAACCCCGGCCCCGGCCCCGATGGCCCGGGACTCGATCTTCCGTATCGCCTCGCTCTCCAAGCCGGTGACGGCCGCGGCGGTCATGACGCTCGTGGACGACGGGCGGCTCACGCTCGACGACCAGGTGGCGAAGTGGCTCCCGGAACTGGCGTCGCCGGTGGTCGTACGGACCCCGCACAGCCCGGTGGACGACGTGGTCCCGGCCGGACGCCCGATCACCGTGGCCGATCTGCTGGACGCGCGCGCCGGGTACGGCTTCCCCTCGGACTTCTCGCTCCCCGCCGTCGCCCCGCTGTTCGCCGAGCTGAAGCAGGGCCCGCCGATGCCCCAGCACGTCGCGGAGCCGGACGCGTGGATGGCGGCGCTCGCGCGCATCCCGCTGCTGCGGCAGCCGGGCGAGGCCTGGCTCTACAACACCACGTCCGACATCCAGGGCGTGCTGGTCGCCCGGGTCTCGGGGCGGTCGCTGCCGGAGTTCCTGGCGGAGCGGATCTTCGAGCCGCTCGGCATGAAGGACACCGGCTTCGCGGTGCCGCGGGGGGAGCTCGGCCGCTTCACCTCCTACTACCGGGCCGACCAGCCGGGCGGGCTGCAGCTCGTCGACGCGCCGGACGGGCAGTGGAGCAGCGTGCCCGCGTTCCCGTCGGGCGCCGGCGGGCTGGTGTCGACCGTCGACGACCTGCACGCCTTCGGCCGCATGCTGCTGGGTGGCGGAAGCACGGGCGGCCGGCGGGTGCTGTCGCCTGAGTCGGTGCGGCTGATGACGACCGACCGCCTGACGCCGGCCCAGCGGGACGCCAGCCCGCTGTTCCTGGAGGGCCAGAGCTGGGGCTTCGGCGGATCGGTGGACGTCGCGGCCGTCGAGCCGTGGAACGTGCCGGGCCGCTACGGCTGGGTCGGCGGCACCGGTACGGCGGCGCACATCGTGCCGTCCACCGGCGCGGTCACCGTACTGCTCACCCAGCGGGAGCTGGCCGGGCCCACCCCGCCCGCGCTGATGCGCGACTTCTGGCGGTACGCCGCGGGGCACTGAGGCCGCCGCGGCGTCGGCGACGTCGACGGCTCAGTCGTCGTACGGGTGGGTGGGACTCGCCTCCAGGGTGTGGGTGAACAGGGCGAACTCCACCAGCCCGTCGGCGGCGGTGGTCACGCTCGCGGGGCGGGTGCCGGGGAAGCGCGAGGCGATGAGATCGGCGACGCGGTGCGCGGTCGCCGCGTCGGCCGCGGTGATCCGTACATGGGCGACGCCCGGCTCGTACAGCGGTCCGATGTCATCGGCCATGGTGATGCTCCCCTTGTCCCGTCCGTCCGGCGGATCACCGCCGGAGACAGCCCGTTGGTCGCCGCGGTTGCCCGCGCGGGCCGTTTTCACTCGAAGTGGTCATCCGGGAGGGCTCAGGACAACAGGAAGTCCGCCTTTCCGTCCTTCGCGCCCTGGATGAACATCTTGATCTCGAGGTCCGTGTAGATGAGCGCCGGCCCGTCGGGGTCGGTGGACTGCCGCAGCGCGACCCTGCCGTCCGCCAGTTTCATGGCTTCCACGCAACTTCCCCCGTTGCCGCCGCTCCACGGCTTGTGCCAGCCCTCGGTTCCGAGGTCCTGGGCACTCATGCCGTTGTATATGCGGTCGTCCATGTTCGTCAGATCTCCTTGCGGATGCCATCGAGGATGGCTGCGGTGCTGTGTGCGGGCGAGGCCTGCGCGCACATCCGGTCCAGGGCCTCCAGGAAGAGCGAGACGTCGTTCCGGTCGTCCAGGTAGGCGGCGCCGACCAGGCTCTCGGTGAAGACGACGTCCGGCAGTTCCTGGATCTGGAACCGGAAGATGTGGAAGGGCCCGTACATCGCGGGGTGCGGGCCGGCGGTGAAGGGCATGATCTGCAGCCGTACGTGCGGGAGTTCGCACGCCGCCACCAGTCGGTCGAGCTGGGCCCGCATGACGTCGGCGCCGCCGATGTGACGCCGCAGCACGGTCTCGTCCATGACCACCCACAGCAGCGGCGCGCCGGGGCGGCACAGCAGCGCCTGGCGCTCCAGCCGCAGGGCGACGGCGCGTTCGGTCTCGGCGGCCGGCGCGTGCGGGCTGCCGGCCCGGAGCACGGCGCGGGCGTACTCCTCGGTCTGCAGCAGGCCGGGGACGTAGTGCGGTTCGTAGGCGCGGATGGTGCCCGCCTCGGCCTCGAGGCTGACGAACGCGCTGAACCAGGAGGGCAGGACGTCCCGGTAACGGTGCCACCAGCCGGGCTGGTTGCCCTCGCGGGCGAGGTCGACGAAGGTGTCGGCCTCGGCGCGCTCCACCCCGTAGAGCGCGAGCAGTTTCTCGACGTACGGGATGCGCAGGCCGACCTCGGCCTTCTCCATGCGGCGGACGGTGGCGTGCGTGACGTCGAGGGCCCGCGCCGCCTGCTCGTACGAGACCCCGGCCTTCTCCCGCAGGTGGTGGAGTCGCTTGCCGAGAATGACGCGCAGGACGGTCGGCGCTCCGCCGGCCCTGGCCTCAGCCACGATCCCTCTCTCCCATGGCAGCAGTGTGCCATGTCAGGAATGGAACCGACACCCTGTACTGGCGAATGTGCAATTTGCAGAATGGCCCTTGCCTTCTGTGCAAGCTCTGGCCATAGTTACCCGTGTGCTTCATGCCCTCAGCGCCCGGGACACCTTCCGGCTTCGCCTCCCGGCGCACGCCTCGTCGGTCGGGATCGCCCGCCGCCAGGTGCGGTCGACGCTGGGCCACTGGGGCCTGGAGGCGGTCGGGGACGACGCCGGGCTCGTCGTCACGGAGCTGTTCACCAACGCGGTGCTGCACAGCGGGAGCGAGCACGTCGCCTGCGTGCTGTGGACCGCGGGCGGACTGCTGCACGTGGAGATCGTCGACGAGGGCCGCGGCGACGCCGGCCCGCTGAGCCGCCGCGCGGCGGACGCCGACGAGAACGGCCGCGGACTCGCGCTCGTCGCCCATTTGGCCGAAGGCTGGGGTGTCAAACCGCCCACCCGTGGTACCGGTCGCGCGGTGTGGGCGACCCTTGCCTGCGGGCGCGTCGGGGCCTCCCGGCGCACGGGCTGACGCCTGCCGCGACCCGCACTCCGGTCGCGTCGCGGCCAATTGGCTGGTGGCACCCCGCGGGCGGGCTTACGCTGGGGGTCGACGGAACGGCCCCTGGGCGAGCATCACCGACCCACGGCCTCCGCCCCGGGAGGAGCCCGCCCACCGCGGCCCCCGCCCGGTTCCGCAACCGGCGCCACCGCGTCCGCTCAGCCCATCAGCCCGACCGGGCGTAGGCGTCCGGCAGCGGCCGGGCCCGGCGTCCGGCTCACCCGACACGAAGGAGTGCGCGGTGACACCCGAGAAGTCAAAGCGGAACCAGCTCCCCAAGGAGCCCGACGATCAGCCCAACCCGCAGCGGGAGGTGCGCAATCTGGACGTCTGGGCCAGGTCCGCGCCGATCCTGCTCGCCGGGTACGAGGACGATCTGAACGAGCTGCACATCCTGCGCAGCATCGACTGACCCTTCGCCAGGGCTGGTTCCGGGCCGTACGGGCAACGACGCCCGTGCGGCCCCTCCTTGCGTCCTCGCGCCGCGAGGGCGGCGTCACCGGCCGCCCGGGCGGTTCGGCGGGCTGATGGCGTACAGCTCCAGCACCGCCGGCGGAGGAGCGATCCCCGGGCCGCCGGCCCGCACCCAGGCCGTGATGTCCTGGGCGGCGGCAGGGTCGTTGACAAGGCCGAGCCAGACCGGACGGCCGCCCGCCCTGCGCCCCTGCGGCGACGGCTGCACGACCACGGCGTTGGCCTGCTCGCACACGTCGAGGCAGTCGGTGACCCGCACCCGGCACACCCCGTCGAGCGCGTCGGTGAGGCCGGCCAGTTGCGCCGCGTGGTCGACGCCCGGCACCTTCTCCGTACCGCAGCAGCAGTCGCGGCAGACGCTGACCGTGCAGACGCCCTGCCGCGCCGGAAAGGCGCTCACGCGAGGGTGATCCGCAGTCCGACCGTGCCCCCGCGGCCGCGGCGCAGCCGGCTGCCGAAGACGGTGACCCAACCCACCAGACCGTACTTGCGGGCGACGAGCGAGCGGTAGCGCTCGGCGTCCCGCTCCCCCACGATCTCGGCACGGGCGGGCACCTGATCCCCCGTCGGATTGCCGCGCATGTCGCACGGGCCGACCAGGACGTCCGAACGGTTGCGGATCCGCTTGACCTTGCCGGAGTCGGCGGCCGTCCACGCCCCCAGGGCGTCGCCGTCGCGCACCACCCACACCGGGGTCGGCACCGTGCGGCCGTCCCGGCGGTAGGTCGTGACCAGGAGGTACTTCCCCGCCGCGAGACGGGCGGTCCCGCTGTCCTCGATCATGCCCCCAGGTTACGCGGGCAGGGCCTGCCCGGCAGCGGCCGGGCCGACTCCGAGCAGGGACTTGCCGAGGCACACACTGAGCGGACTGTCCTTGTAGTGACCGAACTTGACGACCGGCATGTAGCCGCAGGAGGTGTACAGGGCGATCGCCTCGGGCTGCATCGTGCCGGTCTCCAGCACCATGCGCGTGCGGCCCGCGGCGGCCGCGTCGCGCTCCAGTTCCGCGAGCATGCGCCGGGCCAGGCCCCTGCCGCGGGCCTGCGGGACGACGTACATGCGCTTGAGTTCGGCGTCGCCGTCCTCGAAGCCTTCGGGTGACGCGTCCTGCGCCCGCCAGCCGCCGGTCGCGACGGGCGCGCCGTCAAGGTAGCCGAGCAGGAAGCAGCCGCAGGGGGCGTCGAAGTGCGCCACGTCCAGTGGGGTGTCGTCGGGGCCGCCGTAGCGTTCCACGTACTCCTGCTGGACCTGCGCGGTCAGCAGCACGGCGTCGGGGTGGTCGTAGCGCGTCTTCCGGATCTGCACGCGCATATCGTACGTGCGTACGGAATCCGTCCGGCGGGAGGATCTCCGCCGACCGGTATCGTCCCCGTCATGCTCACCGTGACGACCGTGAATGTGAACGGGCTGCGCGCCGCGGCCAAGAAGGGGTTCCTGCCCTGGCTGGAGGCCACCTCCGCCGACGTGGTGTGCCTCCAGGAGGTGCGCGCGGAGCCCGGCCAGCTGCCGGAGGAGGTCCGCGCGCCGCAGGGCTGGCACGTGGTGCACGCCCCCGCCGCGGCCAAGGGCCGGGCCGGGGTCTCGGTGTACTCGCGCCAGGAACCCGAGGCGGTGCGGATCGGCTTCGGCTCCCAGGAGTTCGACACGTCCGGCCGCTATGCGGAGATCGACCTGCCCGGCGTCACGGTCGCCAGCCTCTACCTGCCCTCCGGCGAGGTCGGCACCGAGCGGCAGACGGAGAAGGAACGCTTCATGGAGGAGTTCCACGCCCACCTGGTCGCGCTCCGCGAGAAGAGCGCCGCCGGCGGCCGCGAGGCACTGGTCTGCGGCGACTGGAACATCGCGCACACCGAGCGCGACCTGCGCAACTGGCGTGCCAACCAGAAGAACGCCGGCTTCCTGCCGGAGGAGCGCGCCTGGCTGTCGCGGCTGTACGACGGGGCCGGCTGGACCGATGTGGTCCGCCGGCTCCACCCCGAGGGCGAGGGCCCCTACAGCTGGTGGTCGTACCGCGGCCGGGCCTTCGACAACGACAGCGGCTGGCGCATCGACCTGCACGTGGCCACCCGCGGCCTCGCCGCCCGCGCCACGACCGCCCGCGTCGAACGCGCGGCCACCCACCCCGAGCGCTGGTCGGACCACGCCCCGGTCACGGTCGTGTACGCCCCCGCGTAGCGCCCCGCAGGGCGGCGCGTCGACCCGCCCGTGGTTACCCCCGGCCACCACCCCGAGCGCCGGCCGGACCACGCCCCGGTCGCAGTCGTGCGGGCCCCGGCACAGCGCCCCGCTGCCAGGTGCCGCCCGGCACGGCACTCCTCCGGCCTTCGGCCCGGGGGAGTCGTCGCATCGTCCGGGCAGGCCGACCGCGCCGGACCCGAGACGGCTCTCCGCCGTGCGATGAACCGCACCAGGGGGCACCCCCAACGGCAGCCGGGGAACCGACCTCCGGGCGGCAGCCGCGGCGGACAGGGCGGCCCGGCGGGCAACCGCCGTATCGTCTAGGCATCCGCCGTCGTTCCGAGGAGTCCGCATGACGCCCCCCGTCGTCCACTCGCTGCGTGAGCAGATCCGCGAGTACATCGTGGAGGGCATCGTCAGCGGGCGCTGGAAGCCGGGCGAGCGGATCGTCGAGCGCGGCATCGCGGTCGAGCTGGAGGTGAGCCAGACGCCGGTGCGGGAGGCGCTGCGCGAGCTGGAGGTCATGCGGCTGATCGAGTCGGCGCCGAACAAGGGCGTGCGGGTGCGCAACATGACGGCGGCCGACCTGGAGGAGATCTACCCGGTGCGGGCCGGGCTGGAGCAGATCGCGGCCGAGCTGGCGGCGCCCCGGCTGCGGGCGGACCTGTCGGTCCTGGAGGCCGAGGTCGCCCTGCTGCACGCCGCCGACCGGGACGGGGACGGGCAGGCCCAGGTGCGGCACACCGTCGCCTTCCACCGGGAGCTGGTGCGCGCGTCCGGCAACAGCGTGCTGCTGCACACCTGGGAGTCGCTGGGCATCGAGGTCTGGACGGCGCTGTCGATCCGCTGGCTGGGAACCCGGCAGCAGGCGTACGCCGAGGAGCACCAGGAGGTCGTCGAGGTCTTCCGGCGCGGCGACCCGCGGGTGGGCGAGCTGGTGAGGGAACACGTGCTCGGGTGCGCGCCACGCACCTGAGGCTCCACCGGGCGCGTTCCTCCCCGTGCATACTGCTGTGACACCCGTCACATTCATTTGATCGATCATCGATCATAACTATGCTGGAAGCGGCCCCGCCCAGAACCAGTTGGAAGGCGGTCACCGATGACCGACGCCACGCCGAGCACACCCGCTCACCTGCCCGACCCCGACCCCGAGGAGACCGGCGAGTGGGCCGCCTCCCTGGACGCGGTCAGCCATGCCGCCGGCCCGCACCGCGCCGCCTACCTGATGCGCCGCACGCTGGACCATGCCCGGGCCACGGGACTGGACGTGCCCGGTCCCCTGGAGACGGCGTACGTCAACACCATCGCCACCGCCGACGAGCCCGTGCTGCCCGGCGACGAGGAGATGGAACGCCGCATCGCCGCCTGGAACCGGTGGAACGCGGCCGCGATGGTGACCCGCGGCAGCCGGCAGGGCCTCGGCGGGCACATCGCGACCTTCGCCTCCGCCGCCTGGCTGTACGAGACGGGCTTCAACCACTTCTTCCACGGCAAGCAGGCGCCGGGCGCCACGCTGTCCGGCGACGCGCGGCCGGCCTCCGGCGACCAGCTCTATATCCAGGGCCACGCCTCCCCCGGCATCTACGCCCGCGCCTTCCTGGACGGCCGGCTCACCGAGGCCGACCTGGACCGCTTCCGCCAGGAGGCGGGCGGCAACGGCCTGCCCTCGTACCCGCACCCGCGCCGGCTGCCGTGGCTGTGGGAGTTCCCCACCGTCTCGATGGGCCTCGGCCCGCTGAGCGCCATCCACCAGGCGCGGTTCAACCGCTACCTGCACCACCGCGGCATCAAGGACACCTCGGCCTCGCACGTGTGGGCGTTCCTCGGCGACGGCGAGATGGACGAGCCCGAGTCGACCGCGGCCCTGGCGCTGGCCGGCCGCGAGGGGCTGGACAACCTCACCTTCGTCATCAACTGCAACCTCCAGCGGCTCGACGGCCCGGTGCGCGCCAACTTCAAGATCGTGCAGGAGCTGGAGGCCCAGTTCCGCGCGGCCGGCTGGAACGTCGTGAAGTCGCTGTGGGGCTCCGCCTGGGACGAGCTGTTCGCGCTCGACACCACCGGCGCCCTGGTGCGGCGGCTGCGCCAGGTACCGGACGGCCAGTTCCAGACGTACGCCACCCGCGACGCCGCGTACATCCGCGAGCACTTCTTCGGCGCCGACCCGGCACTCGTCGAGATGGCCCGGCTGCTGACCGACGCGAAGATCGCCGAGTGCTTCCACACCTCCCGCGGCGGCCACGAGCCGCGCAAGGTGTACGCCGCCTACCGTGCCGCGGTCGAGCACAAGGGCGCGCCCACCGTGATCCTCGCCCAGACGGTGAAGGGCTGGACCCTCGGCCCGGGCTTCGAGTCGCGCAACGCCAACCACCAGATGAAGAAGCTGTCCGGCGAGCAGTTCCGCGCCATGCGCGACCTGCTGGAGCTGCCCATCGCGGACAGCACCCTCGACACCGACCTGGTGCCCTACGTCCACCCGGGCGCGAACTCGCCCGAGGTGCGCTACCTCCAGGAGCGCCGCGCCGCCCTCGGCGGCCCCGCCCCGGCCCGCACCGTGCACCCCGTCGCGCTGCCCGAGCCGCCGGCCAAGGCCTTCGAGGCCCTCGCCAAGGGCTCCGGCGGCCAGGAGATCGCCACCACCATGGCACTCGTCCGGCTGGTGAAGGACCTGATGCGGGACAAGGAGACCGGCCGCCGCTGGGTGCCGATCGTCCCCGACGAGGCGCGCACCTTCGGCATGGAGTCGCTCTTCCCGAGCGCCGGCATCTACTCGCCGCTCGGCCAGACCTACGACCCGGTCGACCGCGACATGCTGATGTACTACCGGGAGGCCAAGGACGGCCAGGTCCTCAACGAGGGGATCACCGAGGCCGGTTCGATGGCCGAGTTCACGGCCGCGGCGACCGCGTACGCCACGCACGGCGAGCCCATGATCCCGCTGTACATCTTCTACTCGATGTTCGGCTGGCAGCGGACCGCGGACCAGATGTGGGCCCTGGCCGACCAGCTCGGCCGCGGCTTCCTGGTCGGCGCGACCGCCGGGCGCACCACCATGACCGGCGAGGGCCTCCAGCACGCGGACGGGCACTCGCACCTGATCGCCTCCACCAACCCGGCGGCGGTCGCCTACGACCCGGCGTTCGCCTACGAGGTGGGCGTGATCGTCCGCGACGGGCTGCGGCGCATGTTCGGGCCGGACGCCGAGGACGTCTTCTACTACCTCACGGTCTACAACGAGACCAAGGTACAGCCGCCGATGCCCGACGCCCCCGGCGTCGAGGAGGGCATCGTCAAGGGCCTGTACCGCTTCCGCGAGGCCGGTACCGCCGGACTGGCCGCCGACGCGCCGCGCCTGCAACTGCTCGCGTCGGGCACCGCCGTCCACTGGGCGCTGGAGGCCCAGCGGCTGCTGGCCGCCGAGTGGGGCGTGGCGGCGGACGTCTGGTCGGCCCCCTCGTGGACCGAGCTGCGCCGCGGCGGTCTGGCGTACGACGCGGCCCGGCTGCGCGGTGAGGAACCGCCGCTGCCGCACGTCACCCGGGTCCTGGAGGGCGCGCCCGGTCCGGTTCTCGCGGTGAGCGACTGGATGCGCGCGGTCCCGGACCAGATCAGCCAGTGGGTGCCGCAGGACTGGTACTCCCTCGGCACCGACGGTTTCGGGCTCTCCGACACCCGTGAGGCCGCCCGGCGCCACTTCGGCGTCGACCCGCAGTCGGTCGTCCTGGCGGCGCTCGCAGCATTGGCCGCACGCGGCGAGGTCAAGCGGGAGGCGGTCGAGGAGGCCCGCGAGCGGTACGGACTGTAGTCCGCCGGCGGGTCCTCCCCCGCCCCCGAAGCCCCCGTGCGCCCTGACACGCACGGGGGCTTCGGCATGTCCGGGGGCGCTTGCCGCAGGCTCCGGCGCGCCCTCTGCCGAGATACATAAGCCAGTGATATAAATTTCTTATGCATCTTCCCGGAGACGACGCGGCCCACGCCGAGGCGGTCGAGGTCGCCAAGGCCCTGGAGCGGCTGTACCGCATGCTGCGCAGGCTCAGTCAGCCGAGCGAGCTGTCGCTCACCACGGTGGCCACGCTGTCGACCCTGGAGCAGTCGGGCCCCTTCCGGCTGACCGAACTGGCGGCCCTGGAAGGGGTCACCCAGCCCGCGATGACCCAGGTGGTCTCACGGCTCCAGGAATCGGGGTTCGCCGAGCGGCGGGCCGACCCGGCGGACGGCCGCGTCGTACTGGTCCACATCACCGACGCCGGCCGGGCGGCGATCGCCCGGCGCCGCGCGCTGCGGGCCGAACGCCTCTCGGAACTGCTGGAGCACCTGAGCGCGCAGGAGCGGCTGGCGCTGAGCGAGGCGCTGCCGGCCATCGAGGCCCTGACCCGGCTGGGGTCACCGGCCGCGTCGCCCACGACCCGGCGCGCCGCCGACTGACGCCGGTCGGCACCGACCGGCACCGATTGATCAGGATCCGTTCGACATCGGAGCAGCCTCATGAATGCGCACGCGCCATCGTCCCGTTCCGTGAATCCGTTCAAGCAGCCGAAGGCCGTGTTCGCGGTCGCCTTCGCCTGTGTGGTCTCGTTCATGGGGATCGGCCTGGTCGACCCGATCCTGCCCGCGATATCGAGCCAACTGGACGCCTCCCCGAGCCAGGTGACGCTGCTGTTCACCAGCTACCTGGTGGTCACCGCGGTCGCCATGCTGATCACCGGCTGGGTCTCCAGCCGGGTGGGGGCCAAGCGCACGCTCATCGCGGGACTCGCCCTGATCGTGGTGTTCGCCGCGCTCGCCGGCGCCTCCGGAAGCATCGGCGGCATCGTCGGCTTCCGGGCCGGCTGGGGCGTCGGCAACGCGCTCTTCATCGCCACCTCCCTCGCGGTGATCGTCGCGTCGGCGAGCGGCGGCTTCGCCGGCGCGATCATCCTCTACGAGACCGCGCTGGGCATCGGCATCGCGGTCGGCCCGCTGCTCGGCGGCGTCCTGGGCGAAGTGAGCTGGCGCGGCCCGTTCTTCGGCGTCGCCGTGCTGATGTCCGTCGCGCTGATCGCCACCGTGGTGCTGGTCGATCCCATGCCCCTGCCGGCCCGCAGGACCGGGCTCACCGAGCCGCTGAAGGCACTGCGCCACCGCGGTCTGCTGACGATGTCGCTCACCGCGCTCTGCTACAACTGGGCGTTCTTCACCGTGCTCGGCTACGCCCCGTTCCCGATGGGCCTCGGCGCCATCCAGCTCGGCCTGGTCTTCACCGGCTGGGGCGCCCTCGTCGCCGTCTTCGCCGTCTTCGGCGCGCCGTGGCTGCAGGCCCGCCTCGGGATCGCCAGGACGCTCTACGCCAACCTGGCGCTGTTCGCCCTGACCGTGCTGGCCATCGCGATCTGGACCGACCACCCGGCCGTGCTGATCGTCTGCGTGGTCGTGGCCGGTGTCTTCATCGGCGTCAACAACACCGTCACCACCCAGGCCGTGATGACCGTGTCGCCGGTCGACCGCGGCGTCGCGTCGGCCGCTTACGGCTTCGTCCGCTTCATCGGCGGCGGCCTCGCCCCCTTCGCCGCGGGCAAGCTGGTCGAGGCCTTCAACGTCCATGTGCCGTTCTACATCGGCGCGGGCGCGCTCGTGCTGGGCATCGTGATCCTCTCCACGGCGCACGGACTGCTGGGCCGGTCCGAGCGGCTGCAGGCGGAGCAGGTCGCGCCGGACGCGGCGCCGTCGCTGCTGCCGGTCGAGCACGACGCGGCCGTGGCGCACGACGCCGCCAAGGGCGCGATCGTCGCGGCTGTCGACGGCTCCGCGCACGCCGGGCGGGTCGCCGAGGCCGCCGGACGGCTGGCGACCCTCAACGGCCGCACGGTGTACGTGGTCCACGCGGAGGAGGCCGCGGTCTCCGGGGAGTCGGCGACCGAGGGCGAGGACCTGGAGTCCGCGAGGAACGCGGTACGCCGGCACCTGGACCGGCTCGCCGCGCAGGGCATACCGGCGGTCGGGCACGTCCTGCGGCACGCCACCGGCCACGGCGAGGTCGGCCGGCTCATCGCCGAGCACGCCGCGGCCGCCGGGGCGCGCGCCATCGTCGTCGGCGCCCCGACGCACGGCGGGCTCTCCGCGCTGATGGACGCGAGCGCGGGGCAGGCGCTGCTGCGCCACGCGACCTGCGACATCGTGCTGATCAACCCGCGGTCCGCGGAGGTGGGCAGCGCCGCCTGACCGGCTCCGCGGCGGCCGGCGGGCCGGCCGCGTCCCCTTGCCGCCACACCGGTCGAAATCCGTAGGCAACGGACGTAGGGTGGCCGGACGGTGCGGTTCGCCGGGGGACGCGGCCACCGTGCTCTTCATGATCGTCACGCAGGCGCGCCGGAGGCGGCCATGGCGGACCCCAAGGGCTTTCTCACCACCCCTCGCCGTACTCCCGAACGGCGCCCGGTGGACGAGCGGGTGCGGGACTGGCATGAGGTGTACACGGGCCAGAGCCTGCTGCCGATCGTCTCCGCCCAGGCGGGCCGGTGCATGGACTGCGGCATCCCGTTCTGCCACGCCGCCTGCCCGCTGGGGAACATGATCCCGGACTGGAACGACCTGGTCTTCCGCGAGGACTGGGCCGCGGCCTGCGAGCACCTGCACGCCACCAACAACTTCCCCGAATTCACGGGCCGGCTCTGCCCGGCGCCCTGCGAGAGCGCCTGCGTCCTCACGATCAACGCCGACCCCGTCACGATCAAGAACGTCGAGGTGGCGATCGCCGACCGGGCCTGGGCCGACGGCCTCGCCGTCCCCCTCCCCCCGGAGCGGCACACCGGCCGCACCGTGGCCGTCGTCGGGTCGGGGCCCGCCGGACTGGCCGCCGCGCAGCAGCTCACCCGGGCGGGACACACGGTCACGGTGTACGAGCGCGACGACCGGCTGGGCGGCCTCCTCCGGTACGGGATACCGGAGTTCAAGATGGAGAAGCACCACCTGGACCGCCGGCTGTGCCAGATGCGGGCCGAGGGCACCCGCTTCCGCACCGGAACCGAGGTCGGCGGCGACCTCGACGCGCACCGGGTGATCGCCGAGCACGACGCGGTGCTGCTCGCGGTGGGCGCCCGCGCCTGGCGCGAACTGCCCGTACCCGGACGTGAGTTGGCGGGCATCCATCAGGCCATGGACTACCTGACCCTGGCCAACCGGGTGTGCGAGGGCGATCTCGCCTCGTCACCGATCAGCGCGGAGGGCAAGGACGTGGTGATCGTCGGCGGCGGCGACACCGGCGCCGACTGCCTGGGGACCGTGCTGCGCCAGCAGGCCGCCTCCGTGGTCCAGCTCGACATCAACCCCCTGCCGGGCTGGGACCGCCCCGAGCACGAGCCCTGGCCGGTGTACCCCCGGGTCTTCCGGATCTCCCCCGCCCACGAGGAGGCCCGGCTGCTGGGCCGCCGTGAGCACTGGGACACCGCCGAGCACGGCTGCGTCCCGCTGCCCGGGCCGCAGGGCGACATCCGGGTCTTCTCCGCCTCCACGTTCCGCTTCGAGGGGGACGACGACGGGCATGTCGCCTCCCTGCACCTCGTCGGCGTGGAGCCCACCGGGCGGCGTCCCCGGGCCGGCACCGAGCGGGTCGTCCCGGCCCAGATGGTGCTGCTCGCCCTGGGCTTCTCGGGCCCCGAGCACAACACCGGCGTCGTGCCGCAACTGGGCCTGGAACTCGACGCGCGCGGCCGGATCGCCCGCGACGACGCCTTCGCCACCACCGTGGAGAAGGTCTTCGTCGCGGGCGACGCCGGGCGCGGTCAGTCGCTGATCGTCTGGGCCATCGCCGAGGGCCGCTCGGCGGCGGCGGCCGTGGACCGCGCGCTGCGCGGGACGACCTGCCTGCCGGCGCCGATCAGGCCGACGGACCAGCCGCTGGTGGTGTGACGGCCGCGAAGCGCGGGCGCGGCTCGAAGCCCGCCGCGCGGTAGACGTCGTCGATCAGGCGCATCGACTCCACCGCGTCGTCGGCGTCGGTGGCCACCCGGGTCCCGCCGCGCACCAGGTCGGCGAAGGCCTCCAGCTGGTACGTGTACGAGGTGCGCCGGCCCAGCTCCTCCACCCGCTCGCCCTCCGCCGTCCGCACCGTCAGCCGGTCGTCGAGGTGCGGCAGGACGAAGTTGGCGACGGTCGCCTCGCCGAGGCTGCCGACCACGCGCATGCTCATGTCCTCGGTCGCCGAGTCCATGTTGCAGCGCGCGATGCCGGTGGCACCGCCGGGGAAGACGAGGTCGGCCTCGATCCACTCGTCCACGCCGGGCATCCCGGCGCGCTCGCCACCGCGGGCGGCCGCCAGGCGCGGTGCCCCGCCGCCCCAGGGGGCGAGGGCGCGGTGCGCGTGCAGGGCGTAGCAGCCGAGATCCATCATCGCGCCGCCGGCGAGCTCCAGCGACCAGCGGGGGTCGGTGTCCGGCGGGGCGGGGATGTTCACCGTGGCCTCGACGTGCCGCAGCTCGCCGAGCTCACCGGTCTCCAGCAGCTCGTGCAGGCGCCGGACCACGGGGTGGTACAGGTTGTGGAACGCCTCCATGAAGGCGACGCCCGCCTTCGCGGCGGCGTCCCGGACCTCGATCGCCTCCTCCAGGTTGCTGGCGGAGGGCTTCTCGGTGAGGACGTGCTTGCCCGCCGCGATCGCGGCGAGGTTCCACGGTCCGTGCAGGCCGTTGGCGAGCGGGTTGTAGATCGCCTCGATCTCGGGGTCGGCGATCAGGTCGGCGTAGGAGTCGTGGACACGCTCGACGCCGTTGGCGGCGGCGAACTCCTCGGCCCGGCCGCGGTCGCGGGCGGCGACGGCCACCAGGCGGTGGCCGGTGATCCGGGCAGGGTCCACGATGGCGCGCCCGGCGATGCGGGCGGCGCCGAGCACTCCGATGCGCAGGGGTTCGGTGCTCATGCGGTACGTACCTCTTCCATCCGTACGGGTCGGCGGTCGCGCAATGACAGCGTGCAGGCTTCGGCGATCCAGCCCGCCTCGACCGCGTCCGCGACGCTACACGGCGACGGCCGGCGGCCCGCGACCACCTCGGTGAAAGCGGCCAGCTCGGCCTGGTAGGCGGCGCGGAAGCGGTCCAGGAAGAAGTGGTGCGGCGGTCCGGCGGGGAAGCGGGCGCCGGGCTCGACGGAGCGCAGCGGCAGCCCGTCCTCCAGGCCCACCGCGATGCTGTCCTTCGTACCGTGCAGCTCCATCCGCACGTCGTAACCGCGGGGGTTGTGGCGGCTGTTGGAGATCAGGGCGAGCGTGCCGTCGTCGAGCGTGAGCACGGTCGCCGCGGTGTCGGCGTCGCCGGCCGCGGCGATGTAGGCGGCGCCGCGGTTGCCGCCCGTCGCATACACCTCGGTGACCTCGCGGCCGGTCACCCAGCGCACGATGTCGAAGTCGTGGACCGAGCAGTCGCGGAAGATGCCGCCGGAGACGGCGACATAGGCGGCGGGCGGCGGCTCGGGGTCGAGGGTGGTGGAGCGGACGGTGTGCAGCAGGCCCAGCTCACCGGCGGCGACGGCCTGCCGCGCGGCGGCGAAGCCGGCGTCGAAGCGCCGGTTGTAGCCGATCTGCACGGGAACGCCGCTGTCCTGGACGGCGCGCAGCACCTCGGTGCTCTCCCCGATCGTGCGGGCGACGGGCTTCTCGCAGAAGACGGGCACGCCCGCCTTGACCGCGGCCAGGATCAGCTGGGGGTGGGCGTCCGTCGCGGCGGCGACGACGATCCCGTCGACACCCGAGGCCAGCACCTCCTCCGGTGAGGAGGCGACCTCGGCGCCGTGCCGGACGGCGGCGGCCTCGGCCGCGGCGGCGACGGGGTCGGTGACGACCAGGGACTCCACGACGGGCAGCGCGGCCAGGGTCTCCGCGTGGAGGGCCCCGATCCGGCCGAGGCCCATCAGGCCGATGCGCATGGGTGGTTGCTCCTTGTGACAGCGGACGGTGAACGGTGGGGGTGCGCAGCGGGAGGGGTCAGTCCAGGCCGCCGAGGACGTTCTGGTCCCAGTCGACGACCGATCCGGTGACCACACCACTGCGGTCGGACAGCAGCAGCACGACGAAGTCGGCGATCTCGTCGGCCCGCCCGAGCCGCCCCATGGGGAGCCGGCGGCCCGCCTCCTCGCGCCAGTCGTCGCCGGCCCCGTGGAAGGCCCGCTGTGTGGCGTCCTCGCCCTCGGTGTCGGTCCAGCCGATGTTGAGACCGTTGATCCGCACGCGGTCGAAGCGGTGGGCGTGCGCCGCGTTGCGGGTCAGCCCTGCCAGGCCCGCCTTCGCCGCCACGTAGGGGGCGAGGAACGGCTGCCCGCCGTGCGCGGAGGAGGAGATCACGTTGACGATCGCGCCCGGCGCCGAGCGGGCGACCATGTCGGCGACGGCGGCCTGCATCGCGAAGAACGGGCCGCGCAGATTGACGGCGACGTGCGCGTCGAAGAGCTCGGGGGTGGTGTCCAGCAAGGTGCCGCGCGAGGTGAGGCCCGCGGCGTTGACCAGGCAGTCGATGCGGCCGTGGGCGGCCACGACGGCCTCCACGGAGCCGCGTGCCTGTGCCGGGTCGGCCAGGTCGCAGCGCAGGTACGCGGACGTGGCGCCGGCGTCGGCCAGTTCGGCCGCCAGCGCCTCCCCGGGCCCGGGCCTGCGTCCCGTGACGGTCACGGCGGCGCCCTCGCGGGCGGCGGCCCGGGCGACGGCGGCGCCGATCCCCTGGCTGCCGCCGTTGACCAGGACGATCTTGTCCTGCAGCAGTCCCATGCGGGCCTCCTAACGGCTCGTACGGCGTTCGGCGGCCGCCCGCAGTGCGGCGCGCAGGGTGTCCGGGCTCCATTCCTCGCCGAGCGCGCGGCGCAGCGTGTCGGCCTGCGAGGGCGGGGCGAGGCCGTCCACCGGCGGGTCGCGGTCGAGGTTCGTGGGGAAGGGGTAGCCCTCGGCGCACGCCGCGACGACGGCGTCGAGCGCGGCCCCGCCGGCGCCCGCGGCCTTCATCCGCAGCAGTTCCGGATACACGGCGTTCGTCATGGCCTCGCGGTCGACGCTCTCCATGGCGCGCCCGAAGGCGGAGGAGATCTGGAGGAGGTTGGCCATCCGCCGGATGTCCGCGGAGCGGTTGTGGCCGGCGGCGTGGAACAGCGCGGGGTTGAAGAAGACGGCGTCGCCCTTGGCCAGCGGCAGCTGGACGTGGTGGTCCTCGAAGTACGCCCGGAACTCCGGCAGCCGCCAGGCGAGATAGCCGGGCTCGTACTTCTGCGAGTGCGGCAGGTAGAGGGTCGGCCCGCTCTCGACGGGCATGTCGCAGTGCGCGACGGCGCCCTGGAGGGTCAGCACGGGCGAGAGCCGGTGGACGTGGGCGGGGAAGCGGGCGGCGGTCCCGGCGGACAGGAAGCCGAGGTGGTAGTCGCGGTGCACGGTCTGCGCGGCGCCGCCGGGGTTGACCACGTTGATCTGCGAGGTGATCTGGTGGTCCGGGCCGAGCCAGGCACCGGCGGCCAGCGCGACGGCCTCGTTGGCGTAGTACGCGGCGAAGACCGCGGGGGCGGCCACGGCCAGTTTCTCCATGGCGTTCCAGACCCGGTCGTTGGCGCCGGGCCGGGCGAAGTGGTCACCGCCGCCGGTGCCCGCGGCGCGCTGATCGCGGATGATGCCCTCGAAGGCCTCGGTGGCCCGGTCGACGACGTCCGGGTCCGGGAAGGCCCGGCGGAGCACGACGATCCCGGGGCCGTCCATCAGGACGCGGGCGAGCTCGGCCTGGGCCTCGCGGCGGCCTTCCGGCGTGGCGGCCAGGGCGAGCAGCCGCTCGCTGTCGTACAGCGGGACGCCGTGCTCGACGGCCTCGGCGTGCGGGTGGCCGGCCGGATCGGTGGCCTGCTCGGTCAGTGCGCGCAGGGCGTCGAGGTCGCAGTCGTCCTCGGACAGCCACATCCGCGGTCCCGCGGCGGTGAGGGACGTGAAGGACATCGGGGGTCCTTTCGACGGGCGGGGTTTTCCTGAAAGTCTAGGAACGTCAGTCCCTCGATCAACCGCAGAGAACCATCAAAAACCCCTCAGGAACCAGCCCATGGGCCATCCCTTCCCGATCCGCGAGATCGCCCGCCAGGCCGGTCTCAGCGAGGCCACCGTCGACCGCGTCCTCAACGGGCGCGGCGGGGTCCGCGAGAGCACCGCGCGCGAGGTCCACCAGGCCGTCGCCGACCTGCGGCGGCAGCACGCGCAGATCCGCCTGGGCGGCCGCACCTTCATGATCGACATCGTGATGCAGGCCCCGGAGCGCTTCTCCACGGCGGTACGCGCCGCGCTGGAGGCCGAACTGCCGTCCCTGCGGCCCGCGGTGATGCGCTCGCGCTTCCACTTCCGGGAGACGGGGCCGGTCACGGGACTGGTCGCGGGCCTCGACCGGATCGCCGAGCGCGGCTCGCAGGGCGTGCTGCTGAAGGCACCGGACGTGCCCGAGGTGACGGCCGCCGTGGGCCGGCTCGTGGCGGCGGGCATCCCGGTGGTGACGCTGGTGACGGACCTTCCGGCGAGCGGGCGGCTGGCGTACGTCGGCATCGACAACCGGGCGGCGGGCGCCACGGCCGCCTATCTGGTCGGGCAGTGGCTCGGCGACCGGCCCGGCAATGTGCTGGTGACCATCAGCCGGGGCTTCTTCCGCGGCGAGGAGGAGCGGGAGATGGGGTTCCGTTCGACACTGCGGTCCCTGCGGCCGCAGCGCGCGCTGGTGGAGATCACGGACAGCGACGGCCTGGACGACACGCTGCGCGAGCTGGTGCTCGGAGCGCTGCGCCGGGACCCGGAGATCCGCGCGGTCTACTCGATCGGCGGCGGCAACGTGGCCACCGTGGAGGCCTTCGACGCCCTCGGCCGCGAGTGCCGGGTCTTCGTGGCGCACGACCTCGACCAGGACAACACGCGGCTGCTGCGCGAGGGCCGCCTGTCGGCGGTGCTCCACCACGACCTGCGCCAGGACATGCGGCACGCCTGCCAGATCGTCATGCAGGCGCACCGGGCGCTGCCCGGCGCCGCGCACGCGTGGCCCTCGCCCATCCAGGTCATCACGCCGTACAACACCCCGGTGGCGTTCCCCCGCCCGGACCACTGAACCGGCTCCGGGCCGGACGGCCCCCGGATCAGGACCCGGGGGCCACCATCACCCGGGTGTGGAGCATCGGGATGCCCTCGTCCGGGGAGCGGGTGTACGAGGTGCGCACCGAGACGACCCGGACCTCGTGGTCGTGCACGGCGATGTCCTGACCGGTCGCCGGGATCGGGATCGCCCCGCTGCTCCCCATCACGGCCAGCACCGCCTGGCCCGCCCCGTCGCTGCGCTCCCACGCGAACTCCATGGTGTGCCGGACGGGGGTGTCGTGGTAGATGCTCGCCCCGCGGGACAGCTCCTTCTCGCGGTCACTGATGTGCCGCAGCGCGGCAGGCATCTGATCCATGGCGTGCGTCCTCTCGTCCCGCGGTCCACCGGTCACTGTCGGCGATTGTCGCCGACCGCGCGGACGCGCGCCTGCCGAGCGCTCCCGGCTCGTGCCCCGCGGGGCGCGCGGGAGGGGCCTCGGCCGGGCCCTGCCCGGCGTGGCGGAACGAGCCGCGGCCGGGTGCCGCTCGACACCGAGATGGGCAATCCCGCCGAGCACCTGTACCGCTCGGCGGGCCGGATGCCGTACGCGGGGCCCGAAGCGCGCGCACGACGGCCGGGCGGGCCTCAGGAGGAGGGTGCGTCGCGGAAGCGGGCGGCCGGATCCATACTGTACGTACAGTTCTCAGGAGGTTCCTCATGACATCGATCAGCGCGGACACCAGCGCCCGCGATTCCGGCACCTTCGTCATCGGCGGCGACCTGCCGGTGCACCGTCTGGGCTACGGCACCATGCAGCTCACCGGTGAAGGGGTCTGGGGCGACCCGCGGGACCCGGAGGAGGCCGTGCGCGTCCTGCGGCGCGCGGTGGAGCTCGGCGTCACGTTCATCGACACCGCCGACGCCTACGGGCCGTTCACCGCCGACCTGCTGCTGCGCAAGGCGCTGCACCCGTACCCCGCGGACCTGACGATCGCCACGAAGGTCGGCTTCGTGCGGACCGGTCCGGGCGCGTGGGTCCCCGTCGGCCGGCCGGCGTACCTGCGGCAGCAGGTGGAACTCAGCCTGCGCCACCTCGGGGTGGAGCGCATCGCCCTGCTCCAGCTGCACCGCATCGACCCCGAGGTCCCCGTCGCGGACCAGGTCGGCGAGCTCGCCGCGCTCCAGCAGGAGGGCAAGATCCAGCACATCGGGCTCAGCGAGGTCAGCACCGCCGACATCGACGAGGCCGCGCGGACGGCACGCATCGTGTCCGTGCAGAACCGCTACAACCTGGCCGACCGCGCCGCCGAGGACGTCCTCGCGTACGCCGAGCGGCACGACATGGCCTTCATCCCCTGGTTCCCGCTCGCCACCGGCGAACTCGCCAAGCCGGGCGGCCCCCTGGAGCGCATCGCCGCCGACCAGGGCGCGTCCCCGTCGCAGCTCGCCCTGGCGTGGCTGCTGAAGCGCTCGCCCAACATGCTGCCGATCCCGGGCACGTCCCGCGTCGCCCACCTGGAGGACAACATCGCGGCGGCCGGACTCACCCTGACCGACGCGCAGTTCGACGCACTGACCGCGGCGGTCTGACCTCCGCGGCCGGAGAGAGGCGGGAACCATGAGCAGCTGGTTCATCACCGGTGCATCCCGGGGCCTCGGCGCGGAGATCGCCCGCGCCGCGCTGGAGTCGGGACATGTCGTCGCCGCCACCGCGCGCGATCCGCGGGCGGTGGAGGCCCTCTTCCCCGACGCCGGCGACGCGCTCCTCCCGCTGCCGCTCGACGTCACCGACGAGCAGCAGGCGCGGGCCGCCGTCGAGGCGGCGGCCAAGCGGTTCGGCGGCATCGACGTCCTGGTCAACAACGCGGGCCGGGGCGTGCTCGGCGCGGTCGAGGAGGTCTCGGACGCGGCGGCCAAGGCGGTCTACGAGACCAATGTGTTCGGGACCCTCAACGTGCTGCGCGCCGCCCTCCCCGGGATGCGCGCACGCCGCTCGGGGCACATCCTCAACATCAGTTCGGTGGGCGGCTTCGACAGCACACCCGGCTGGGGGGTCTACGCCTCCACGAAGTTCGCCGTGGAGGGCCTGTCGGAGGCGCTCGCCGCCGAGGTCGGCCCGCTGGGCATCCAGGTGACGATCGTGGAACCGGGCCGCTTCCGGACGGACTTCCTCGACAGTTCGAGCCTGCACACCGAGGCCACCCTGATCGAGGACTACGCAGCGACCGCCGGCGGCACCCGCGACACGGCCCCGGAACACAACCACAACCAGCCCGGCGACCCCGCGAAGGCCGCCCGCGCCATCGTCGGCGTCGCGGGCAGCGACAAGGCGCCGCTGCGCCTCCAGTTGGGGGCGGACAGCGTCGAACGGATCGAGGCCAAGCTGCACTCGGTGGCGGACGAGCTGGAGCGGTGGCGCTCCGTGGCCGTCAGTACGGACCACGACGATGTCACTGCCACCGGCTGAGTCGCACCCCCACCCCGCCGTCCCCGTCCCCTCGCCGCACCCGCGCAGCGTCCGGGCGCGGGAGGCGGTCCTGGCCGCCGCCGCCGACCTGCTCGCCGAGGGCGGGCTGGCGGCGGCCACGGTCGACGCGGTCAGCGCCCGGTCGGGCGTCAGCAAGATGACCATCTACAAGCACTGGCCCTCGCGCACCGCCGTCGCCGCCGAGGCGTTCGGCCGGCGGATGGCCGACACGATCCCGCTGCCCGACAGCGGGGACGCGGTGGCCGATCTGTGCGAACAGGTGCGCCGCGTCAGCGGGTTCTTCGCCGGGGACAGCGGCCGGGTCTTCCGCCAGCTACTGGCCGCCTGCGCCACCGACGCCGGCGGCGCGCCCTATTTCCGCGCCTACTTCCTGCAGGCCCGCCGCGAGGCCGTCGCCCAGTTGTGGGAACGCCTCGTCGCCGAGGGCAGGGCCCGGCCCGGGGTCAGCGCGGGCACCGCGACCGATCTGCTCTTCGGACCGCTCGTCTTCCGCCTGATGACCGGGCACGCCCCGCTGGACGCGGAACAGGCCGAGGCCGTCGCGCTCGCCGCGTTGCACGGGCTGCTGGCGGACAGCGCCTGAGGGACGGCGGGCGGGGCGGGCGTACAGGCGCGCGCCAGGGGCGTGTCAGCGCGCGGTCAGCGCCCTGTCAGCACGGAAGGGCACCCTTCGGGTCATGGAGACCATCAGCCGGGACCCGATCCGCCGCGGCCGCCGCCCCGCGGCCGACGACTCCCCCGCCCAACCGGATGCCCGGCAGGGCGCGCTGGACGCCTTCGCCCGCTTCACACTGTGCGGCGGGGGTGTGGGACTGGCGTCCTCGTGGGTGCTGGTCGCACTGTCCGGGCCGGTGCCGTTCGCGGTGGCGAACGCCGTGGTCACGGTGGTCTCGACGGTGCTGGCGACGGAGTTGCACGCACGCTTCACCTTCAGGAGCGGGCGCGCCGGGTGGCGGGCACACACGCAGTCGGCGCTGACGGTCGTGGTGTGCTGGCTGTTCACCACGGCCGCGATGCTCGCGCTCGCGGCGGTGTGCACGGCACCCGGCGTACTCCTGCAGCAGTCGGTCTACTTGGCGGCCTCCGGTGCGGCCGGGGTCGCGCGCTTCGCGGTGCTGCGGGCGGTGGTCTTCGCGCGGTGCGGCGGCTCGGCGCCCTCGGTGTGGCGCAGGGCCGTGGCGTACATCTCGTCCGGGTCGAGGCGGCGCAGTTCCTCGGCGATGAGCTCGGCGGTGCTGCGCACCATCAGCGCCAGGTGCCGCTTGGGCTGGCCGGGGATGGAGAGGGTGGCCAGCGGGCCTTCCGGGCGGTCGATGTGGATGTCGCCGCCGGGGGTGCGCAGGCGTACGGCCGTGACCACCGGACCGTCGGTGACGACACGGTCCACGGCCACCCCCAGCCGGTTGCCGAGCCAGCGGGCGAGGAGTTCGGCGCTGGGGTTGTCCGCCTCGCTCTCCACCGCGGCGGACGTGACGGTGGCGCGGGCCTGGTCGAGCGCGGCGGCCAGCATGGACCGCCAGGGCGTCAGCCGGGTCCAGGACAGGTCGGTGTCGCCGGGCCGGTAGGAGGCGGCGCGGGCGTCGATCTGCTCCAGCGGGCGCTCGACCGCGTAGGCGTCGGTGATCCGGCGCTGCGCGAGGGCGCCCAGCGGGTCGTCGGCCGGGTGGCCGGGGGCGTCGACCGGCCACCAGACGACGACGGGCGCGTCGGGCAGCAGCAGCGGGAGCACCACGCTGTGGGCGTGGTCGGCGAGTTCGCCGTGCAGCCGCAGCAGGACGGTCTCGCCGGTGCCGGCCTCGCCGCCGACCCGCACCTCGGCGTCCAGGCGGGCGCTCTTGCGCTCGCGCGGGGAGCGGCCGGGGCGCTTGATGACCACCAGGATGCGGGAGGGGTGCTCGCGCGAGGCGTCGGAGGCGGCCTTCAGGGCGTCGTAGTGGTTGCCCTCGTCGGTGACGATGACGAGGGTCAGCACCATGCCGACGGCCGGACTGCCCACGCTCCTGCGGGCGCGCACCAGAGCCGAGTTGATCTTGGACGAGGTGGTGTGGGTGAGGTCGATGTTCATGGCCGGCGCCAGCTCCTGCCGTCTCGTGCGAGCATCTCGTCCGCCGCGTGGGGACCCCAGGTCCCGGCGGTGTACTGCTCGGGCTTGCCGTGGGTGTCCCAGTGCTTCTCGACCGGGTCGAGGATGCGCCAGGACTCCTCCACCTCCTGGGGGCGGGGGAAGAGGTTCGCGTCGCCGAGCAGCACGTCGAGGATGAGCCGCTCGTACGCCTCCGGGCTGGACTCGGTGAAGGACTCGCCGTAGGCGAAGTCCATCGACACGTCGCGGATCTCCATCGAGGTGCCCGGCACCTTCGAGCCGAACCGCACGGTCACGCCCTCGTCCGGCTGCACACGGATGACCAGGGCGTTCTGCCCCAGCTCCTGGGTGTCGGTACGGCTGAACGGCAGGTGCGGCGCGCGCTGGAAGACCACCGCGATCTCGGTGACCCGGCGGCCGAGCCGCTTGCCGGTGCGCAGATAGAACGGGACGCCCGCCCAGCGGCGGTTGTCGATGCCGAGTTTGACGGCGGCGTAGGTGTCGGTCCTGGAATCGGGGTCGATGCCCTCCTCCTCCAGGTAGCCCAGCACCTCCTCGCCGCCCTGCCACCCGTGCGCGTACTGCCCGCGCACCGTGTGGGCGCCCAGGTCGTCCGGGAGCCGCACGGCCTGCAGCACCTTGAGCTTCTCCCGGAGGAGGGCCTTGGCGTCAAAGCCGGCGGGCTCCTCCATCGTGGTCAGCGCCAGGAGTTGCAGCAGGTGGTTCTGGATGACGTCGCGCGCGGCGCCGATGCCGTCGTAGTACCCGGCCCGGCCGCCGATGCCGATGTCCTCGGCCATGGTGATCTGCACGTGGTCGACGTAACTGCGGTTCCACAGCGGCTCGAACATCGTGTTGGCGAAGCGCAGCGCCAGGATGTTCTGGACCGTCTCCTTGCCCAGGTAGTGGTCGATGCGGAACACCTGCGCGGGCGGGAAGACCTCGTGCACCACGCGGTTGAGCTCCTGCGCGCTGGCCAGGTCGTGCCCGAAGGGCTTCTCGATGACCGCCCGCCGCCACGAGCCCCCGGGGGCCTCGGACAGCCGGTGCTTCTTCAACTGCTGCACGACCTGCGGGAAGAACTTCGGCGGCACGGAGAGGTAGAAGGCGAAGTTGCCGCTCGTGCCCCGGGCCTTGTCCAGCTCCTCCACCGTGACGCGGAGCTTCTCGAACGCCTCGTCGTCGCCGAAGTCACCGGGAACGAAGCGCATCCCGGCCGCGAGTTCCTGCCACACCTCCTCGCGGAAGGCGGTGCGCGCGTGCTCCTTGACGGCGTCGTGCACGACCTGGGCGAAGTCCTCGTCCACCCAGTCGCGGCGGGCGAAGCCGACGAGCGAGAAGCCCGGCGGCAGCAGCCCGCGGTTGGCGAGGTCGTAGACGGCGGGCATCAGCTTCTTGCGGGACAGGTCACCGGTCACACCGAAGATCACCAGGCCCGAGGGGCCCGCGATGCGGGGCAGCCGCCGGTCGGATGGATCGCGCAGCGGATTGATCCAGCTGTCGGTTTCCGTCATGGGTCCACTTCTCTTCGCGGTCCGTCGGGTCGTCGCGGCGCGCGGCATCACGCGGCGCCGAAGAGTTCCAGCAGGTCGTTCTTGGCGAACATGCGGGCGGTGTCGATGGCCGAGGGGGTGCCCGCGGCCGGGTCGGCCCCGGCGTCGAGCAGGGCGCGGATCACCTCGTCCTCGCCCTTGAACACGGCGCCGGCCAGCGGGGTCTGGCCGCGGTCGTTGGGACGGTCGGGGTCGGCGCCGTGCCGGAGCAGGGCGGCGACGGTGTCGGCGTGGCCGTGGTACGCGGCGAGCATCACCAGCGTGTCGCCCCGGTCGTTGGTGAGGTTGGCGGGCACACCGGCGTCGACGTAGGCCACCAGGGTCTCGGTTCCGCCCTGGCGGGCGAGATCGAAGACCTTGGCCGCCAGTTGCAGCACCTCGGGGTCGTGCGCCGGTTCGGCCTGCGGGGTCGGCTCGCTCATCGTTCCTCACTCGAATGGACGGGGGAGTGCGCGGGGTCCGCGTGATCCACCTTATGCAGCGTCAACCACCTTCACACCCGCCGCGTGCCCGGTTCCGGCACGACGCACCGGAGCGGACGATCCGGGAAGCCATGGCCGGACCCTGACGACGGCCATCACTCGTTCGGGGGACTTCACTGCTCCGTCGGCGGGGCCTGCCACATGACACGCCGGACGACCGGCAAGGATCACGCCGGAGAAACCGCCCCTAAGGGCTGATCAGGGGAATTTTTCCAGAAATCACCCATTTGCTGGTTTTCAGATCTTATTACTTTCTGTAATTCTGGAACAACTCATGGTGACAGTCCCCATCACACAGGAGTAGCCCCATGATCCTGTCCATTTCAGGCGTCGTCCTGCTCGGCATCATCGTCTTCCTGTTCTTCCGCAAGGACGGCCTCAAGGCCTCCCACGCACTCGTCTGCGCCCTGTTCGGCTTCTATCTCGCGGGCACCGCCATCGCCCCGAGCATCAAGGCCGGAGGGGCGAGCCTGGCGAGCCTGCTGGGCGGGATCAAGTTCTAGCCGGGCCGTCACCGCACGGTCCACGCACCGGGCCCGGCGCGCCTTCGCACCGGGCCCGTCCCCGTTGTCGTTCCCGTCCCGCAACGATCCTCTGGAGCTCCTCGTGGCCCGGCGCCCCCTCCCCACCCTGCTGAGCAGCCGCCTCGCGCTCTCCCGCGGGCGCGACATGGCCCGCGGCGTCGCCGACAGCGCCACCGACGTGCTCCACCCGCTGATCGTGATCTCCCGCGGGATGCGCCGCCAGGTCGGCTGGCTGCGGGCCTGGTGGGGCAAGACCCCGCAGGACCGCCGCGGCCCCGCGCTGATGGCCTCCGTCGGGGCGGGCTTCCTGGTCCTGGTGCTCCTGCCGTACGGCGCCTACCTGGCCGTCGCCGCGCTCATGGGCTCCGCGGCGTGGATGGGCCGCGACCGCACCCCCGCGCCGACCGGTCCCAGCGGCGCGGAGAACGACCGGCTGACCGCGCTGTACGAGTCGCTGGTGCCCTACCTGTCGGACCCGGGCGACCCCAGCCCGCTGTACGCGCACGACGGGAGCTGGGAGAACGTCTTCGACGACTACGAGTTCGACGACGGACGGCTGACCCGGCTGCACCTGAAGTACCCCGCCTACTTCACCGACGGGGAGGCCGTGTCGCGGGCCCGGGTGGAACACGTCCTGCACGCCAAGGCCGGGCGGGGCCGGGAGTACCGCTTCGACTGGAACGAGGAGGAGAACCACCTCACCCTCAGCGCCCTCCCCCCGCTGCCCACCGGCATCGCCGCCCAGCGCTTCGTCACCGCGCCCGGTGAGACCGTGCTCGGCTTCACCGATCCGGAGGCCGTGCAGCGCACCGTGCCCGTCACCGACGGCGAGGAGGTCCGCGACGCGCCGCCCGTGGTGTGGCGCACCGGGCCGCGGTCGGCCGAACCGCATCTGCTCGCGCTCGGCCGGCCCGGCACGGGCACCACCACGCTCCTGCGCTGCATCGCGCTCCAGGCCCTCCCGGACGGCGACCTCGTGGTCATCGACGGCAGCGGGACCGGCGAGTACGCCTGCCTGAACGGACGGCCGGGCGTCCTGGCGGTGGAGAGCGGGCTCGCCGGCGCGCTGGCCACCCTGGAGTGGGCCGCGCACGAGACCGAGCGGCGCCTCATCGCCGTCAACCGGGCCCGGCAGGCCGGCCGGGGCGCGCCGGACGACGTGCGGCGGCCGCTGTGGATCCTCGTCGACGGGCCGACCGCGCTGACCCAGCTCGCGCACGCCGAGGGCCGCCCCGACCCGCAGGAACTGCTGGACGTGCCGCTGCGCCACGGGCGCGGCGCCGGGGTCACCGTGGCCGTCGCCGACCAGCTGGACACCGCCGACGCGCTCTCGCAGGTGGTCGTCGCGCACACCCGGGCACGCGTGCTGCTGGGGGCGGTGACCGCCGAGCAGACGCAGGCCGTGCTGGGCGCGCCCCAGGGCACGACCTCCGCCGCGCAGGTCCCCCCGGGACGCGGCTACGCGCGCCTGGGCTCCGGTCCGGTGCTGCGCATGCAGGTGCCGGCCACGCCGGACCCGTACGACGAGGAGACCAGCGACGCCCACCGGCAGGCGGTGCTGTCCCTGCTGCCCGCGGCCGGCGTCGCCTCCGCCGCGGACCCGGCCGCGGTCGTCGACGCCCCCGCCGGGGCACGTATGCGGAAGACCGGCGGTCCGGCACTGGAGCACTGACGGCGGCGCGGGGGCCCGGTCAGCCGCGCGGCGGCAGCCGGTGCAGCACGACCCGCGTCAGCGCGCCGTCCGCCACCTCCGCGGTCAGGTACGTGCAGTGCGGCTGCCGCCTGCGGTCGGTCGGGGAGCCGGGGTTGAGCAGCCGCATGCCGCCGGGCGCCGTGGAGTCCCAGGGGATGTGACTGTGGCCGAAGACGAGCACGTCCACGCCGGGGAAGCGTTCCTCGCAGCGCCGCTCGCGCCCCTGCGCCGGACCCGTCTCGTGGACGACGGCGAAGCGCAGGCCGCCGAGTTCCGCGTGCGCGACCTCCGGGAGCCGGGCGCGCAGCCCGGGCCCGTCGTTGTTGCCGTGGACGCCGATCACGCGCCGGGCGCGCGCCTGGAGCAGGTCGAGGGTCGCCTCGTCCACCCAGTCGCCCGCGTGGAGGACGGCGTCCGCGTGCGCGATCCGGGCCACGAGTTCGGACGGCAGCGCCTTGGCACGTTTGGGCACGTGCGTATCGGACATCACAAGTAGACGCACCCGTCCACGCTAACCGCCCGGATCCGTCGGAGCGCGACACACGCCCGGCGTGGGCGGCACTCCCCCGCCGTCGTGGGGAGCGCGGATCTCGATCGCTGAAGGGCCGGGGTCATGTCCGCAGACATCCTCTCCACACAATCGGCGGAACTGGTGCAGCCGGCCGAACCGGCCTACGTGAGCACCGCCCGGCACTTCACCGCCGAGATGCTGGTGATGTGGGGTCTGGCCGCGGAGGACCGGGACTGCGCCGAGCTGATCGTCGACGAACTCGCCGCCAACGCGGCGCGGCACGGCCGCGCCGAGATGTCGGTGCGCCTGACGATCTGCGGGCGGGGGCTGGTGATCACCGTGACCGACACCGGTGACAGCAGGCCGGGCACGCCCGGACCGGTCGACGGCACCCCCGCGGACGAGCACGGGCGCGGACTGGACATCGTGCGCCGGCTCGCCGGCTCGACCGCCATCCACGACGACGAGCACACCCACCGCGTGGTGACCACCCGGTGCCTGGCGCCGCTCCACCGCCCCGTCACGGCCAACGGGCACGCCCAGCCGGTGTGACGGCAACCGCCCCCGCGGCCGGACCGGCCGCCGGGTGATGATGGTCGCGACCCCGCGGTCCGGCACCTCCGGGCCCGGAACGAGCGGCAGAGAGGCATTCGGCGTGAACACCGGCACCACGTCCCCCGACCGGACGGCACCGCACCGCGTCCTGGTCGTGCTCTTCGACGGAGTGCAGCTGATGGACGTCGCCGGGCCGCTGGAGGTCTACACCGTGGCCAACGAGTACGGCGCGGGCTACCGGACGTACACGGCCTCGCTCGACGGCAAGCCAGTGACCAGCACGGCCGGGCTGCCGCTGATGCCCGACATGGCGCTGGACGCGGTGGACTTCGCCGTGGACACCCTCGTCGTGCCCGGCCGGTCGGACTGGTGGGCGGCGGTCTCCGACGCCCCGCTCGTCGAGGCCGTCACCCGGCTCGCGGAGAACTCCCGCACCGTCGCCGCCGTGTGCGCCGGGGCGTTCCCGCTGGCGGCGACCGGGCTGCTGGACGGGCGCCGGGCCGCGACGCACTGGCGGCTCGCGGCCGATCTGGCCGCGCGCTACCCCGCCGTCGAGGTGGACTCCGACGCGATCTTCGTCCGCGACGGCCGCTTCATCACCTCGGCGGGGATCACCGCGGGCATCGACCTGGCGCTGGCCCTCGTGGAGTCCGACCACGGGCCGGAGCTCGCCCGGGCCGTCGCCAAGTACCTGGTGGTCTTCATGGCGCGGCCCGGCGGGCAGTCGCAGTTCAGCGTCCGCCAGACGTCGAGGAACGCCGCGCACTCGGTGCTGCGCGACGTGCTCGACGAAGTGGCGGCCGATCCGGTGGGCGACCACAGCCTGCCGGCGCTCGCCGCGCGGGCCGGGGTGTCACCGCGTCATCTGACCCGGCTCTTCCGCGGCGAGACCGGCGGCACCGCGGCGGAGTACGTGGAACGCGTCCGGGTGGAGGCCGCCCAGGCGCTGCTGGAGGCGGGCAACGACGCCCTGTCCACCGTCGCCCGGCGCAGCGGGTTCCGGTCGGAGGAGACGATGCGGCGCGCCTTCCGCCGCAGGCTGGGCGTCAGCCCGGGCAGCTATCGCGAGCGCTTCCGCACCACGCTCCCCAACGGGTCGTCCCCCGACCGGGGTTGAGCGCCCGGGCGGAGCCGACGTGCTCACTCGGGCCAGGGCGACTCCAGGATGGTGTCCACGAAGTTGCCGCGGACGAAGCCCGGCACGAACCGCTCCAGGACGTCGGCCTTGACGTTGCCGAAGGTGGTGTCCGGGCGGGGCGCGATGCCGTGGGTGAACTCCTTCAGGATGTTGTTCTTGAAGTCGGGGCGCGGGTGCACGGCGACGACCGCCTCCCGCTGCTCCGCGGAGATCTCGTCGTAGCCGATGCCGAGGACGTCCACCTCGACCCCCGAGGTGACCAGGGCGACCTCCGGCGCCATGTGCCAGGGGATCTCCGGCGTGGTGTGCAGCGCGATCCCCTCCCACACCAGGCGGGCGCGGCTCTTGTCGACCCCGTGCTCCAGCAGGAAGCGCCGGGCCTCGTCGGCGCCGTCGATCTCGAACCGCTGGTCCGTCCGTGCGAACCTCTCGGTCAGCCCGAGGTCGTGGAAGAGGGCCCCGACGTAGAGCAGTTCCGGGTCGTAGTCCCAGCCGCGCAGGCGGCCGCGCAGCGAGGCCCAGAAGAAGACCCGGCGCGAGTGGTGGAAGACGACCGGCGACGCGGCGTCCCGCACGAGCTCGGTGGCCTCGTGCACGAGCTGGGTCTCGGGTACCTCGACGTCCGCGATGATCTCGGCCATGGCGTGTCTCCAGGAAGTTCGTGGTGTCGCCCCGCGCAGGTCCGGGGCACCGACAGCTCCAGTCTGCGTCGCACGGGGCACGCCGGCCCGGGTCCATGGGGACACGTGACCCACGGATCGGGACATGACCGGCGCGCCCGCGCCAACCGTCAGTCCCGGTCGGCCAGTTCCGCGATGACCTGGGCGTGGCACGGCTCGGGCACGCACCAGCAGCCCAGCCGCCGGCCGCGCAGGGCGGGCAGCAGCGCGAGCAGGTCGGGCCGCGACAGCAGGTGGTCCCGGTACATGTCCAGGACCTCCTCCCGGGTGCCGTCCGGGCCCGGGCGGAAGGGGCTGGCCAGCGGGGATCCCGGCAGGTGCCAGCCGCCGCGATGGGCGGGACGGCCGACGTAGACGACGTCCGCGTAGGCGGGGTCGTCGCGGTGCCCCTTGAGATTGACGACCGTGGTCCTGGTCATGGCCTGCTCCTTCCCGGCGTCCGGGAGCGGCGAACGGTGGGCGGTGGACGGTCCTGCGGGGGGTCAGGGCAGCTTGGCCGCAAGCACGTCGACCCGGCGGATGTCGGGCGGGGACGCCAGCCTGGACCCGGCCGCCGCCTGCTGGAGGGCTTCGGCGACGGGTCCCTCGAGGTGGGCGGTGCGCCCGGTCTCGTCCTCGAAGGAGTCGAAGACCCCGAAGACGGTCGGGCTCTCGCGGAACGAGAACCAGGTGACCGTCCCCTGCTCCGCCCGGGCGAGCTCCAGCGCGTCGCGCAGCATCGTCTCGACCTCGGCGGCGTGCTCGGGCCTGGCCTCGATGCGCACCAGCAGACCGATCTTCGTCATCACGTGCTCCGATTCTCTGGTTTCTGGGTTTCCGGGCTTCCGGCGGGATGTGCGGCGGACACCGAGAACGCTAGGGGTGCCGGGCGTCTCCCTCCTGTGTCGGAAACGGCATGTTCGATAGCATTCCCGTCATGGACATAGCCGTGGTGGCGTACGACGGGGTCTTCGACTCGGGGCTCTCCGCGGTCCTCGACGTCCTCCAGGCGGCCAACGCCATGCGCGGCGAGCTGCCGCAGCCGCCGCCGGAGTGGAACGTGACGACCGTCGGCTTCCGCCGCCGTGTGCGCACCGGGGCCGGGCACACCGTCGCGGCGGCGCCGGTCGCGGCGGCCGCGGGGGCAGACCTGCTGCTCGTGCCCGCGCTCGCGGAGCGCCGTCCGGACGCGCTGCTGGAGCGTGTGGCGGGGGACGGCACGGCCCCGGTGCGGCGGCTGGTGGCCCGTACCCGGCGGGAGGGCGTGCCGATCGCCTCGGCGTGCACGGGGACGTTCCTGCTGGCGGAGTCCGGCGTCCTGGACGGGCTGCGCGCGACCACCAGCTGGTGGCTCGCGCCGGTCTTCCGGCAGCGCTACCCGGCCGTCACGGTGGACGAGACCCGTATGGTCACCACCTGCGAGGGCGTGACCACCGCGGGCGCCGCCTTCGGCCACGTCGACCTGGCCCTGGCCGTCGTCCGCATGAGCAGCCCGGCGCTGGCCGACCTCGTCGCCCGCTACCTCGTCGTCGATCACCGGCCGTCCCAGTCCGCGTACATCATCCCCAGCGCGCTGGCCCAGAGCGACCCCGTCGTCGCCGCCTTCGAGCGGTGGGTGCGGGACCGGCTCGACGAGCCGATCGGCATCGCCGAGGCGGCGCGGGCGCTCGGCGTCGGGGAACGCACGCTCCAGCGCGCGGTGCGCCGCGTGCTCGGCGTCTCCCCCGTCCGCTTCGTCCAGGACCTGCGCGTGGAGCAGGCCTCGCACCTGCTGCGCACCACCGGCCTCCCCGTGGAGGCCGTCGCCCGCCGGGTCGGCTACGAGCACGCCAACACCCTGCGGGTGCTGCTGCGCGAACGCGTCGGCACGACGGCCGGCGCCCTGCGCGGCCGCTGACCCGCGCCGGCGCGATATTGCAGCGCGGCCCGGCCCGCTCCGGCGCTACGGGGCGCGCCATGGGCACGGACATCCACGGCGGCATCGAGTTCCGGCACCCCAAGGCGGGCACCGACTGCTACGACGGTGAGCCATGGGTCATGGCCATGGGACTGTGGCCGCTGTACGACGAGCAGGACTACGCGGCCTTCGGCCTGCTGTTCGGCGTACGCAACCGTGCCGGGTACCGGCCCCTCGCGGCAGGACGCGGACTGCCCGACGACCTGTCCGGCGGCCTCACGCCCTCCCTGCGCGGAACCGACGGCCTCGAACCGGAGGACGCCACCTGGGTCACCTGGTCCGAACTGGCCGCTCTGCCGCCCACCGCCGCCCCCGATCATTTCGCGGGGCGGCTGACCTGGACGCAGACCGCCCCGCCGCGCTCGCTCAACCAGTGGCTGGTTCCGGCCGAGTGGCCCGCGGACGTCCTCGCGGTCACGGGTCCGCCGCCGCCGGGACTGCGCGAGGACCGGAGCACGAAGTGGTCCGTCCCGACGGGGACCTGCCACTACGAACCGCTGACCGCGGGCGTGGTGCTGGGCGAGGAGTCGCACTGGCCGCATGTCTTCGCGGTGATGCGGGCGATGGCGGGGCGGTTCGGCGGCGACGGGGTGCGGCTGGTCGTCGGGTTCGTCTGACGCCCGGGCGGGGCGCACCGCCTACGCTGAGAGTGTGCTCGCGAAGCGGCGCAGGCGTGGCAGCACGAGGGCCGTCTGCCTGGTGTGGTCGCTGCTCACCGTGCTGCTGCTGGCGGTGACGGGCTTCACGGCGGCCCATGGGGCGTTCGACGTCGGGGCACTGGGCCGCGAGGAGCGCGTGGTGCTCCTGGAGTGCGAGAAGCGCATCGGGGAGCGGGGGCGGGCACCGACGGAGTGCACCGGACGGCCGATCGGCACGGCGGCGCACCCGGCCGTGTCGCGCGCTCCGGTGATGGTCCGCTACCAGGGCAGGCCCGGGGACGTCGTGTCCGTGGTGCACACATGGTGGGGCACGCATGTGGCCACCGATCACAGCGTCCTGAACTGGGCGCTCGGGATCCTCCTGCCGGTGGTCCCGCTCGGGGCCGCCGTGCTGTGCGGGTGCGGGGCCACCCGGGAGGCGCGCCGGCGGCGGTCTCAGGGCCGCAGGTAGCGCAGGACGCCGAGCATGGCGTCCTCCGGGATCTCGGCCGCCGGGCCGGCCACGCAGTCGCCGAGCCGCTTGCGCAGCCCCTCGGCGTCCAGGCCGGAGCCGATCATGACCAGTCGGGTGGCCCGCGACTCCCCGCGGGCCCAGGCGGAGGACGTGAAGCGCAGGAAGCCGCCCACCGCGTGCAGGGTGAACTTCTGCGGGTGGCCGGGAGCGGCGAAGCGGACGAAGCCCTTCATGCGGAACAGCCCGGCGGGACGGGTGTCGAGGAACTCGGACAGGCGGCGCGGGTGGAGGGGCGCCTCGGAGGTGAACTCGACGCTCTCGTAAGCGGCGTGGAGGTGGCCCTCGTGATCGCCGTCGTCACCGTCAGCGTGGTGCGCGTGGTCCGCGGACAGTTCCTCGAAGGAGAGCTGACGCGCGGGCGCGTCGTCCGCCGGGCGCGGTCGCGGGTCGAAGAGCAGGTCGGGCCTGACGCGGCCGTGGGCGGCCTCGACCAGCGGGGTGTCGGGGGCGAGGGCGGTGAGGGCGGCGCGGACCCGGCCGAGCGCCTCCGCGTCCACGCGGTCGGTCTTGTTGAGGACGACGAGGTCGGCCGCCCGCACATGGCGGTCCAGTTCGGGATGGCGGGCCCGCACCGCCTCGAACTCGGCCGCGTCGACGACCTCCACGAGGCCGCCGTAGGTGATGGCGGTGTTCGTGCTGGCCAGCAGCAGCCGGATCATGCCCTGGGGTTCGGCGAGCCCGCTGGCCTCGATGACGATGACGTCGATCCGGGCCTGGGGGCGGGAGAGACGGGCGAGCATGTCGTCCATCTCGGTGGCGTCGACCGCGCAGCACAGGCAGCCGTTGTCGAGGGCGACCATCGAGTCCACCTGGCCCGCCACCGACAGGGCGTCGATGTTGATGCTGCCGAAGTCGTTGACGATCGCGCCGATGCGGGTCCCGCCGCTGGAGCGCAGCAGGTGGTTGAGGAGCGTGGTCTTTCCCGAACCGAGGAATCCCGCGAGGACGACGACCGGAATCCGTTGCTTGGCCAAGACTTCCTCTCCGGGGACGGCTGTGCACCGACACGGCCACTCATCGTAAGCCCCGTGCACCGCGCGGTGCTTCGTGCGGGTGAACGCCCGGCGGCGGCAGAACCGGCGCACCGGCGGGGCAGTCTTCCGACGCGTCCACCGTGACGGCGGCAGACCGAGACGGACGGAGGGGACGCATGGCACAGGGAACGGACGCCACACCCGGGACGGGGCACGGCACGGTGCTGGTGTGCATAGCGGCGGAGGACGAGGAGGCCGCGTACCGCATCGTCGACCTGATCTCCGGGCACCACCCGGCGACCGAGCCGCAGCTGCGGCACACCCCGGACGGGATGGTGGCGTGCGCGCTGCGGGCGCACACGCGGCGTGTGATCGGCGACGGGTGACCGCGCGACGGCGCCCACAGCGCCCGCAGTGAGCAACGGCCCGCGGCACGGCGGCGGTTGACGTCGTGTCGCGGGCCGGTCGCACCCGGTTGCGAAGCGCTCCGACCGGGCACCATCGAACATGTGGCGGCATCTTGGCGTTGCGATGTCTGCGGGCGGGGGGACGACACCGTCCGCGACTGCGGCATCCCGCACCTCCCGCTGGCCGTCTGCGATCCGTGCTTCGCGGAGATGGCCCGGGCCCGGCGGTCCCCGCAGCCGCGGCCGCTCGACAGCCGCGAGCTGATGGCCGCGCTGCTGGAGGCGGTGGCTCAGGAGGACATCCGGCGCTCCTCCTGAACGGCGTGCACCGCGAAGGTCGACGGGAGTACGGCACGGCCTCGTGCGGCGCCCGCGGGCACCGGGCGGGCGGGCACGGCGGCGGCCGACAGCCCCTCGGCGCGCAGCGCCACCGCGCGCACGGGGGCGTGGTGCGCGCCGAGTGCCTCGTGCATCGCGAAGGCGGCCTCCGCGAGCTCGCCCGGGTCGCAGGTGGCGGCGGGCAGCGTACGACTGCGGCTGACGGAGGACCCGCCGCCCAGCCGGACGGTGAGGGTGAGGCCGGTCGCCGTACGGGCGGTGGCGCGCAGCCGTTCGCCGAGGCCGAGGCCGAGTTCGATCACGGCCCGGCTCAGCGCGCCCCGGTCGGTGGCGTCGGCCGTGAAGAGGCGGTCGGCGGCCAGTGAGCCGGGCGGCGACTCCGGGACGAGGGGGCCCGCGTCGACGCCGTGGGCGCGGTCCCACACCGCGCGCCCGGGGCCGGCGCCGAGGATCCGCTGCACCTCGGCGGGCGGCGCGGCGGCCACCCGGCCGACCGTGCCCAGTCCGGCCGCGACCAGTGCGCGCACGGCACCGGCGGTGATCCCGGGCAGGGCCGCGACGGGCTGGGGGCGCAGGAAGTCGGCGACGGCGTCCGGATCGGCGTCCACGACCCGGATGCGGCCGCCGAGGACGTCGAACGCGGCGATGTACGCCACCGTGCGGCTGCCGGCGACACCGATCGTGAGGCCCGCGTCGTACAGCGCGGAGGCCCGGGTGCTGATCATGAGGGCGAGCTGTTCCGGCAGCAGCCCGTAGAAGCCCACCGCGGGGCGCACGTCGGCCACGACCGCGTCCGGCCGCTCGACGCGCACGACCGGGGTGAACTGGCCGACGAGTCCGGCCAGGGCGGCGAGTGTCGCGGGGTCCGTGCCGCCGCAGCGGATGTAGAGCACGCAGGGACCCGGGTCCTGGTCCTGATACCGCTCCGGTTCGACCATGGTCTTGCCCGCCTCCGCCCTTCCGTTCGAACATCTGCTCGAATTTCGAGTGTAGGGCATTCCCGGGTCCGGCGCGGGGCACATAGGCTGCGGTTCATGCCCCTGACCGCCGCGCAGCGCACAGCCCTCCTGGAATCCGACGCGAACACGGGGCTGCTGGGCGCGCGGGAGGCAACCTGTACGGCGCTGGCCAAGCAGGGCCTCGCGGTGCGGTACGGGCGCACCGGCGGCCACTACCTCACCCCGGAGGGTCTGCGCGTCCGCGCCGAACTCGCCCGCACCGAGCTCCCGTCGCACGAACCGGAGACACCGCCGGAGCCGGCGCGGCAGGCGTCCGGCGCGTCCGGTTTCCTCGCGGACGACGGGCACGGCCCCGGTGCCGGGGGCGGTTCCGGTTCGCGTGCGGCGGAGGTCGCCGCGGCCTGGTCCGGCCTGCTGGAGATCCGGCGCGTCCTGCAGGACGGCGACACCGGCCGCCCCGCGCCCTGGGAACGCGACCGCTACGTCCACGCCGTCGCCCTCGCCCTGGAGGCCGCGGGCCTCCCGCCGTCCGCCCGCGACGCCTCCGGCCGCCCCGCACGGCCCGGCTACGCCGTGGCCCCGGCCGCCGCGCAGGACGGTGTCGCCGAGGTCTCCTGGCCCGCTCCGGGGGACGAGCCCGCCGGGCCCGCGCTCGATCGGTGCCGCGCGCTGCTCGAACCCCACGGCTGGCAGTGCACGCTCCACCGCGACCGCGGCGGGCAGGCCGCCTTCCTGCTGGTTTCGCCCCGCCGCGCCTGAAGGAGCACGATGGAGGGATCAAGCGAAGGAGGAGCATCATGAGCAGCTCCCGAGCTTCCGACACCGATCCCCGCGTCTACCTCCAGACACCGTCCCAGGCGGAGGGCGAGCGGGAGTACGACCCCGCCGAGCGCAGCACCATGGAGATCCACCCCGACGTCCCCCACACCACCCCTTCGCAGGCGGAGGGCGAGCGCGTGGAGGACGACGACCTTCCGCCGACGGCGAGGTGAGGCGCGGCGGCGCCTCGGGAAGGGCCGCACGACCGCCCCCGGGCGGACCGGGCGAGACGTGAAAGGACACTCATGGACATCCGCGACCACCCCACCGGACCGATCGCCGCCGAGGCCGCCTTCACGTCGGACTTCGACCTGCCCGGCCACCTGTCGGCCCAGGAGATCGACGGCCTTGCGGAGGGCGACCGTCCCGCCATGGACGACCGCCCCGGCATGCACCACAAGTACGTGCCGCTGCGCAGGGACGAGGAACTCGGCGTCAACCAGGTCGGCGGCCGCTACGTCTTCGACACCTGGGAGAACGCCGTCGCCTATGTGCGTTTCACCGAGCAGCTCGAACTGGAGCCGGGTGTCCCGTTCTGGAGCCGGCCGTTCTTCAGCCGTGTCGACCGCCGCGTCTGGCGGGTCGTCGGCGCCCACGACCTGACGCCGCTCGCCACGACGCACCACGTGAGCCGGCTGGAGCGCTGGTCCTGGACGGGGCAGGCGGACGACGCCGGGGTCCTGGAACGTACGTGGCCGGCCGTTCTCGAGGAGGCCGCCGGGCAGGGCCTGGCGAGCGTCTGGCTGCTGCGAGCGCCGGACGAGCGGCAGATGGGCCTGTTCCGTGTGCGCGCCGCGGAGTCCGTGTCGGACAGGGCCGCCGTGCACGCGGCCGTCGCCGCGCTGGAACACCTCGACTCGGCCGAGGCCGGCCGCGCCGCCGCTGAACTCGGCGCGCACAAGGTGTTCGACCGGACGAGCCTGAACCTCTCCCTGTGGCTGCCGCTGTCGCGCAAGGCGGGCGGCGCGCCGTCGGCCCACCCGTTCACGGCGCTGTACTCCGGGCCGCAGGCGCTCCAGCACTCCTCCTGACCCCGCGGGAGAGGGCCGCAAGGGCCAGCCCGAGCACGCCGAGCCCCGTCCAGGACAGCGGCGTGAGGCGCTCGCCCAGGACGGCGACGCCGAGCAGGGCGGCGACCGCGGGCTCGGCGAGTGTGAGGGTGGTCGCCGCGGCGGCGGTCGTGCGGCGCAGGCCGTGGCCGAACAGGCGGTAGGCGAGGAACGTGGTCAGCAGCGCGAGGTGCAGGACGACGGCAGCACCGCGCGCGGTCGGCAGCCACGCCGCCGCTCCCGAAGCGAGGACGACCGGCAGCGTGAGCACCCCCGCCGCGCCGAAGAGGACGCCCATCACCGCGCCGGGGGCGTGGCCCTCGCCGATGAGGTGGCCCCCGACGAGCGAGTAGAGCGCGTACGACAGCCCGGCCAGCGCGGCGAGGGCGACGCCCATGAGATCGGTGCGGTCGGCCGCGCCCGCGCCGCCGCCGCCCAGGACGAGCAGGGCGCAGCCGAGCACCGCTGCCGCGGTGGCGGCAATCCAGCGCGGGCCCGGCCGGTCGACGCGGGCCGCCCAGGCCAGCAGTCCGGTGAAGACCGGCGCGCTGCCGAGCGCGATCACGGTGGCGACGGCCACGCCCGTGCGGGCGACCGCCGGGTAGAACGCGAGCGGATACCCGGCCACGGCGAGGGCGCCGACGGCGAGCAGCGGGCGGCGGCCCCGCCCGGTGGAGCGCAGCAGCGCCGCGGCGCCGCGGGCACCGGCCAGCAGGAGCAGGCCGCCGAGGACGAGACCCGCGCCGCCGACCGCCGCGGGCGTGGCGCCGGCGGGCGCGAAGGATGCGGCGGTCCCGGTGGTGCCCCACAGCAGCGCGGCGGCCAGGATCGGCAGGGCGCCCTGGGTGAACCGGGAGCGGGCGGCGGGCGGTCGGACGGTGAGCGGGCGTGCGGAAGCGGCGGGAGAGAGTTCGGGCACGGCGGTGGCCTTTCGTCACGAATCGGAAGGAGCGGATTCGCAGCGGGCGCACTACCGCGACCTCGGGCGGCGCGCGGCTCGCCGGGGGCGCGGGTCTGGGGCGGGTCCAGGTCGTGTCGTCCCATGGACTCCCCCGGGCCGAAGGCCGGTGGAGTGCACCCCAGCGGTAGCTGGGGTGGGGGCACCTCCCAGCGGTAGCTGGGGTGGGGGCACCTCCCAGCGGTAGCTGGGGGAGATCAGGCCGTCAGTGAGTGCGCCCGGTCAGGCGCACGGCGGCGGCAGGACGGCGTGCCAGTAGGGGTCCATCCGGCGATCGTACCGGCCGCGGGTCGCCGGGGCGGGCGTGGCAGGGTGAGGCCATGCGCACTACCGATGCCACCGATGCCCCCGCCACCGCCACCGCCGCAGACATCGGCGCGGCCGGCGGCGAAGCCCCCGCCCGTGTCCTGGACCTGCGCAGCGACACCGTCACCCGGCCCGGCGAGGCCATGCGCCGGGCGATGGCCGACGCCCCGGTGGGGGACGACGTCTTCAAGGAGGACCCCACCGTCAACGCCCTCCAGGAGCGGATCGCGGAGCGCCTGGGCTTCGAGGCCGCGCTGTTCGTGTCCTCGGGCACGCAGAGCAACCTCTGCGCGCTGCTGACCCACTGCGGTCGCGGGGACGAGTACATCGCCGGGCAGTCGGCCCACGTCTACCGCTGGGAGGGCGGCGGCGCGGCCGTGCTGGGCGGCATCCAGCCGAATCCGCTGCCGCACCGGGCGGACGGCACGCTGGACCCGGCGGACATCGCGGCGGCGGTCAAGCCGGACGACCCGCACTTCCCGCGCACCCGGCTGCTCTGCCTGGAGAACACCATCGGCGGCCGGCCCGTCCCGCTGGACTACCTGCGCACGGCCACCGGTCTCGCCCGGGAGCACGGGCTGGCCACCCACTTGGACGGGGCGCGGCTGTTCAACGCGGCGGTGGCCGCGGGCGGCGACCCGTTCGAGCAGGCGCGGCTGATCGCGGGGAACTTCGACAGCGTCTCGGTGTGCTTCAGCAAGGGCCTCGGCGCCCCGGTCGGTTCCACGTTGCTGGGCTCCCGGGAGTTCGTCGCACGCGCCCTGCGCTGGCGCAAGGCGCTGGGCGGCGGGATGCGGCAGGCCGGTGTGGTGGCGGCGGGGGCCCTGTATGCCCTGGAGCACCACGTGCCGCGGCTGGCCGACGACCACGCGCATGCCGCGCTGTTCGCGGAGGGCCTCAAGGACGTGGCCGCCCTGGACGTCGAACCCGCGCAGACCAACATGGTCTTCGCCGAGCCCGCGCCGGGGCTGACCGCGGACGAGGTACGGGCACGCCTCGCGGAGCGCGGGGTGCTGTGCGCCGCCTACCCGGGGCGGCTGCGCTTCGTGTTCCACCTGGAGATCACCCGCGAGGACACGGAGCGGGCGGTGCGCACGGTGCGAGAGGCGCTGGAGGGATCCTCAACCCGCTGATTCCGCAGCCCAGTTGACGAGGCGCGTCGTCCCGTCACCGCAACCTCCCGCCCCTCCCGGATGTCCTAGGGAGTGAGGCCGTCGTACGGCGGCCCGGCGGGGAAGGGGAACCATGGGAGCGGGATTGTCAGCGGGACGGCGCGCGGGTGCGGTTCTCGCGGTGGCCGTGATGGCGGTGACTCCGGTCGTCGCGGGGGGCGGCACGGCGCACGCCGCCTCGAAGTGCACGGCGAGCAAGGGGCCGTACCAGAAGGAAGTGGAGAAGTTCCTCGGGCGGCCCGTGGACGGGAAGCAGTCGTCGGCGGACTGCAACGCGATACGCGCGTTCCAAACGAAGAACGGCATCTACCCGAACGCGGGCTACGCGGGGCCGGTGACCTGGGGCGTCATGAAGATCATGAACGCCCAGAAGGCGGCGGGCCGGACGCCGAACAAGGCGGGCAAGTGCCCCACGAACAAGGGGCGCATCGCCTGCGTCGACCTGACCCGGCAGCTGAGCTGGATCCAGGACGGCAAGACCCTCAAGTTCGGGCCGGTGCCGGTCCGGACGGGCCGCAACGGCTACGAGACGCGGACCGGCCTGAAGAAGATCTACTGGCGGCACATCAACCACTACTCGACGATCTACCACGTCGCGATGCCGTACAGCCAGTTCTTCGACGGCGGCGAGGCGTTCCACTCGATCGCGGGGAGCGTGTGGTCCCCGCCGGGTTCGCACGGCTGCGTGAACATGCGCTCGGCGGACGCGAAGAAGTACTGGAGCATGCTCAAGACCGGTGACGACGTCTACGTGTACGGGCGCAAGCCCGGCACCTGACGGACGGCCGCCGGGGCGTGCGGCGGGACAGGGTAGCGGTGCGGGGCGGGCCCGCGCGGGGATTCCCGCGCGGGCCCTCTTCTTGGTCCAGACCTCTTGACGGGCTCTTGACCCGGCAGTTCAATCACGGCGTGAACTAAGCCTTGAACAAAGGCGGATGGGCCGCACGCGTCCCCCATGACCACGGCGTCCGGCCTCTCCCGCGAGTTCACATGTCAGGTACATGCCCCCCATGAAAGGCATCACGCGTGAACACAGTCCCCCCACGCCCCCGCCGGCGCCCCCGCGCCCGCGGCCTGCTCGCCGCAGGCATCACCGGCCTGCTCGCCCTCGCCGCCCTCACGACCACGGGCCCCGCGAGCGGCGCCCCGGCAGCGGCCCCCGCCGCCGCGGCGGCCGTGACCACCTTCGCGGACGAGTTCGACGGCGCGGCCGGCAGCGGCGTCGACGGCGGCAAGTGGCAGATCGAGACCGGCGACAACGTCAACAACCACGAGCGGCAGTACTACACCGCGGGCAACCGCAACGCCGCCCTCGACGGCCAGGGCCACCTCGTCATCACCGCCCGCAAGGAGAACCCCGCCGGCTACCAGTGCTGGTACGGCAGTTGCCAGTACACCTCGGCACGGCTGAACACCTCCGGCCGCTTCACCACGACCTACGGGCATGTCGAGACCCGGATGAAGCTCCCCCGCGGCCAGGGCATGTGGCCCGCGTTCTGGATGCTGGGCAGCAACATCGGCGACATCGGCTGGCCCGCCAGCGGCGAGATCGACATCATGGAGAACGTCGGCTTCGAGCCCGGCTCCCTGCACGGCACGCTCCACGGTCCCGGCTACTCCGGGTCCGGCGGCATCGGCGCCGGCTACACCCTCCCGGGCGGCCAGGCCTTCGCCGACGCCTTCCACACCTTCGCCATCGACTGGAGCCCGGACTCCATCAGCTGGTCGGTCGACGGCACCGTCTACCAGCGCCGCACCCCCGCGGACCTCGGCGGCCGGCAGTGGGTGTTCAACAAGCCGTTCTTCGTCATCCTCAACCTCGCGGTGGGGGGCTACTGGCCGGGCGACCCGGACGGCAGCACCTCCTTCCCGCAGCAACTCGTCGTCGACTACGTACGCGTCACCACCTCCGACGGCGGTTCCGGCGGGGGCGGCGCCGGGCGCATCACCGGCCTGGCCGGCAAGTGCGTAGACGTCGCCGGCGCCAACCCGGCCAACGGGACCCCCGTCCAGCTCTACGACTGCAACGGCTCGGCCGCCCAGCAGTGGACGGCCGCCGCGGACGGCACCCTGCGCGCCCTCGGCAAGTGCCTGGACGTCAAGGACTTCGGCACCGCCGACGGCTCCCAGCTCCAACTGTGGGACTGCGCCGGCGGCACCAACCAGAAGTGGGTCCTGTCCGCCGCCCACGACATCGTCAACCCGCAGGCGAACAAGTGCCTGGACGTGACGGGCAACAACTCCGCCAACGGCACCCGGCTCCAGCTGTGGACCTGCACCGGCGGGGCGAACCAGAAGTGGACGCTGGGTTCCTGAGCCCCTGGGTCCCCGCTGACCCCGCCGTGGGGGGGGGGGGGGGCGGGGGGCGCCCCCCCCCCCCCCCCCCCCCCCCCCCCCCCCCCCCCCCCCCCCCCCCCCCCCCGGCGGGGCCCCCGCGGCGGCCCG
>NZ_JBIVLI010000015.1:99416-170593 GCF_044751205.1 Streptomyces sp. NPDC088732 | reverse complement strand
CGGAGCGCCGGTCGACGGCGCTCCGCACGGCGGCCCCCCGGGAACGGCAGCGCCGCCGGGCCGCCGAGGGGGGACCGGCGGGCCCGGCGGCGCGGCCAGGTGGTCAGTACTGCACGTCGGAGCAGGCGTAGAAGGCGTTGGTCGTGTCCGCGACCGTCCACACCGCCAGGATGATGTGGCGCCCGGTGTGACCGGTGGGGATGGTGCCCTGGTGGGTGACGGTCGCCGGGGGCCGGGCCCCGTTGTAGTTGACCGTCAGGAAGGGCGTCAGCGTGAGCGCGGAGCGGGTGAGCGGCCGGCTCGGGTCGAAGCCCTGCTTGGTGATGTAGTACTTGAAGTCGGCGGTCGCGTGCGAGGCGGTGAACTGCCAGCGGAAGCTGTAGTTCTGGCCGCCGGTGACCTTGGTGGTGGGCCAGCCGGTGCCGCCGCGCGGGTTGTCGAGCTGGGCGAACCGGCTGTTGCCGCCCGCGCAGATGGTGCCGTCGGAGGGCCCGGTGGACGGGAAGCCCTTGGGGCCCTCGACGCTCTGGGGCTCCCACTGGATGTCACCGCAGTTGGTCACCGTGCCGTTGGCGCAGAGCTTCTGACGGCTGATCGGGGAGTCCGTGTAGCCGTGGCTGTAGGCGCTGCCGGTGGCCAGGACGGACAGTCCGGCGAGGGCGAGGCCGACAACGGCCGCGCCGAGCTTTCTGGGCATGCTTCGCTCCTCGGAGAACGTGGGGGAGTTCTGAGAGCAGTTGCGGAGCCTGCAGGACCGGCTTGGTCTGGACCAATAGTGAAGGTACTCCGATGAGTTGGTCATGTCTAGACCAAGAAAAAGGAGAAGCCCCGGCCAGGACGGGGGGATCTGGCCGGGGCAGTCACGGGGGTTCGCGGCAGAAACGATTCTGCCCTCGCGCGAACCCTTGATAGTTTAACAGTCAAGGAGAGATGGTTCGCACCACCAAACCCCTCAGCGCTGTGGGGTCGCCCACATCCTCGGGTCGAGCACCCGCTGCAGCCGGTACGCCACGGGACGGAACCCCACCGCCGGCCAATTCGCCGCGGACACCGGCGAACCCGCTGACCAGCTCGCCGTGATGTGCCGGTACCCGTGGTCGTACGCCCACGCCAGCGCGGTCGCCAGCAGCACCCGGCTGATGCCCTCGCCGCGGGCGACATGCGTCACGTACGCCTCGACCAGTTCGACGCACCCCTCCGGCACCACCGGGCCGGGCTCCGCCGGGATCAGCACGACCATGCCGATCTCCTCGCCCCGGCGCAGCGCCACCCACGCCCCGCTGCGCGGATCGGCCAGCGCGCCCGCGTAGTGCGTGCGCAGCGCGGCGAGCGCCGGCTCGGGCTGCGGGCGGAACACCGCGGCACCCCGGTCGGCGCGGGCCGCCTCCACCGCCATCCGCCCGATCCGCTCCAGGTCCCCCGGTCCCGCCCGGCGCACCGACAGCGCGTCCACGCCGCGCGGTTGGCGGCCCTTGGGCCGCACGGCCATCAGGCCGCGGACCCGTTCCAGCCCGAAGCCGCACCGGAACCAGGCGAGCGCCGCCTCGTCGTCGGCGGGCAGGTCCACGTAGTGCACATACCGGCGGTCCGCGACCAGTCGCTGCGCCACCGTCGTGTACAGCCCCCGCAGCACGTCGTCCCGCAGCCCGTCGCGGCCGGCGCGCAGCGCGTGCCCGCCGTAGCCCACCAGCGCCGAGCGGGGGTGGGCGCGCAGCGCGGCGCGGTCGTCGTCCGCGAGGTCCACCGGGGCCGCCACGAGGTACCCGGTCATCGTGCCGTCGCCGCCGCGGGAGGCGACCGCCTCCGTGCGCGGCCCCGCGAGCATCTTCCCGAGCAGTTCCTCGCCGCCCGGCGAGCCCGCGGCCCGTCCCGGCTGGAGCGGCACGCCTCTTCGGGCCTTTCCGTACCAGCGGTCGAGCAGAGCGGCGGCTTCGGGAACGTGCTCGGCGGTCAGCGGAGCTATGGCGACAGTCATGGTGCTCCGGGACGCTAACGGTCGCCGTGGGGCGGCTGCAAGCGGCGCCCGGTCAGCCCGTCCACGCCGGGTGCCGGGGGTCGTCGGTATGGACGAGGATGTCCGCGGTCTCCCCCGGCGCGGCCTCCCGCTCGTACCGCTCGTACGCCGGGAGCGTCCAGCGCTCCTCCTCCGGGGTCCGGCGGGCCAGCGCCCCCTGCGACATCCGCAGGTGCACGCTCAGGTCGAACGGGAAACCGTAGCCCTGCAGCAGCGCGCCCTCCAGGAGCAGCACACCGCCCGGCGGCAGTTCCTCGTACGCGGCGCGGGTCGCGCGGTCCGTGTCCGGGTTCCAGCGCGACGGCAGCACCCGACCGCTGCCGCCGGGCGCGAGCGGGTCGAACACCTCGCGCCACAGCGCGCCGGTGTCGAGCCAGCGGTCGTAGTAGGCGTCGGGGTCGCGGCGCCCCAGCTCGAAACGCTGCGACGCGGGCTGCCAGTACGTCCGCGCGGCGACCCGCAGCACCGGCCGCCCGCGCAGCCGCAGGGCGTCCGCGAGGCTTTCCGCCAGGGCCTCGGGGCGCGCCGCGGGAGCCCCGTCGACGGCCACGCGCGGGCGCTCTCCCCCGTCCTGCGGCTTCAGTTCCACCACGCGGTCGGCCAGCGCTTCGGTCAGCCGTTCCCAGCTCACGGGGGTCAGTCGCACGCCCCCATTGTGCAGGGACCGTCCGGCGGCGCGTCCACCCGCCCTCGCGGAGGGGGACGAGCCGCCGGACGGCCGGGGATCAGCCCGCGGGGATCTCCGAGCGGTCCCCGCCCCACAGCGTGTGGAACGCGCCCGGCTTGTCGACGCGCCCGTACGTGTGCGCCCCGAAGAAGTCCCGCAGCCCCTGGACGAGCGCGGCGGGCAGCCGGTCCGCGCGCAGCGCGTCGTAGTACGCGAGCGCGGCGGAGAACCCGGGCGCGGGGACGCCGAGTTGGGCGGCGGTGGTCACGACGCGGCGCCAGGCGTCCTGGGCCGAGCCGACCGCGTCCGCGAAGTGGGCGTCCGTCAGCAGGGTGGCACGGCCGGGATCGGAGTCGTACGCCTCCTTGATCCGGTTGAGGAAGCGGGCCCGGATGATGCAGCCGCCGCGCCAGATGGTGGCCATGGCGCCGGGGTCGACGTTCCAGCCGAACTCCGCGCTGCCGGCCTGGATGAGGTTGAAGCCCTGGGCGTAGGCGACGATCTTCGACGCGTACAGCGCCTGCTCGACGTCGTCGGCGAAGCGGTCGCCCGCCGCGCTGTCGAGCCAGGTCTCACTGGGGCCCGGCAGTCCGCCGCTGGCCTCGCGCAGCTCGGTGCTGCCGGACAGCGAGCGCGCGAAGACGGCCTCGGCGATGCCGGACGCAGGAACGCCGAAGTCGAGCGCGTTCTGCACGGTCCAGCGCCCGGTGCCCTTCTGCTCGGCGCGGTCGAGGACCACGTCGACGAACGGCTTGCCGGTCTCGGCGTCGGTGTGCGCCAGCACCTCGGCGGTGATCTCCACGAGGTACGACTCCAGGCGGCCGGAGTTCCACGTCCGGAAGATGTCCGCGATCTCGCCCGGCCGCTTGCCCGCCGCGTGCCGCAGCAGGTCGTACGCCTCGGCGATGAGCTGCATGTCGGCGTACTCGATGCCGTTGTGCACCATCTTCACGAAGTGCCCGGCGCCGTCGGGGCCCACGTGCGTGCAGCACGGGACGCCGTCGACCTTGGCGGCGATGTCCTCCAGGATCGGGCCGAGGGACTCGTACGACTCGGCCGAGCCGCCCGGCATGATCGAGGGGCCGTTGAGCGCGCCCTCCTCGCCCCCGGAGATACCGGTGCCGACGAAGTGCAGGCCCTGCTCGCGCAGCGCCTTCTCCCGGCGCCGGGTGTCGCGGTAGTCGGCGTTGCCGCCGTCGACGACCATGTCGCCCGGTTCGAGGAGCGGCACGAGTTCGTCGATCACGGCGTCGGTGGGGCCGCCGGCCTTGACCATGATGATGATGCGCCGGGGACGTTCCAGGGAGTCGACGAACTCCTTGAGGGTCTCCGCGGGGTGGAATTCGCCCTCGCCGCCGAACTCCTCGACCAGGGACCGCGTCCTTGCCGGAGTGCGGTTGTGCAGGGCCACCGGGTGACCGTGCCGCGCGAGGTTCCTGGCCAGGTTGCGGCCCATGACCGCCAGTCCGGTGACGCCGATGCGGGCCTGCTCCGCCATCTGCGGGTCCTCTCTGTTCAGTCGTGCGGGGGTGGGGCACCTACGGCGTCCAGCCTGTCAGCGAAGTACCCGGATCGAGGGAACTTCGGACGGATCCGTCAGGTGCCCGTGCCTATGCGGTCCTGACCTGCTACACGGGGCAGCGCGGGACGCAGGGCGGCCGCCGCCGGCAATGCGGCGGCGGCCGGGGCGCGCGGGGCGGCGGCACGTACCTGCCCGGCCGGCGGGGGAGGCTGCGGGGGCGCCACCAGCGGGCTGCCGAGCGCCTCGCGGAGCCGGCGCGCGTCCTCGGGCAGGTCGCGGCGCCACGCCCAGCCGAGGAAGGGGGCCAGCAGCAGCATGCCCCCGCCGAGCGTGCTGGTGACGCTGAGCTGCACGAACGAGCCCTGGGAGTGGGGCAGCATCCGGAAGGCGTACTCGGGGACCTGGGTGCCCAGGGGACTCCACATCCGCCGCCCCCGGTAGGTGATCCTGCGGCAGGGCTGGTAGACCGAGCAGACCAGCCGGTGTTCGCGGTGGCGGCCGGGGTAGTGGTAGCGGTACACCGCCCGCTCCCCCGGGGGCACGCACTCCGTCGAGACGGCGGCCACGCCCGAACTCCACATCTGGAGGTTGCGGGCGTCGGCCAGGAAGTCGAAGACCTCTTCCACGGTTCGGGTGACGATCACGCTTGTAGACACCGTCGGCATCGCAGACCTCCCCGGTGCCGGCGCGGCCAGCATGTGAGCAGTTCCCTCTTGGCTCCTCACCGACAGCGTGCGGGGCAAATGGCGGCGTGTCGTGGCGAGTGAGCCGTACGGGTGAATCCGCGGCCCATGACCGGCCGAAACGGCACCCGGGCGGAACGCCGGCGCTTGCTTTCAGCCGATCGGGGTACCGGGGTCCCGCCCGCCGGTGCCCGCGTCGTGGAACTCGCACCACACGGACTTGCCCGAACCGTGCGGTTCGACGCCCCAGGCGTCGGCGAGCCGGTCCACCAGCAGCAGCCCGCGGCCGGACAGCTCGCCGTCGCCGGGCTCCCGGCGGCGCGGCCAGCTCGCGGCCAGGTCGTGGACCTCGACGCGCAGCCTGCGGGGGACGCCGGCCTCGCCGTGCGCCGGGGCCGGGTCGGGGAGCAGGCGCAGGGTGAGCACGGCGCCGCCGTCGGTGTGCACCAGGGCGTTGGTGATCAGTTCGTCGGCCGCGAGCTCGGCCTCGTCCGCCCGGCCGGGCATGCCCCACGCCGCCATGGCCTCGCGGACCATGGCACGGGCCTCGACGAGCGCCCCGGGGTCCCCCTGGGCGACGTGCTGGTGCCGCCGGCGCGCCGGGGCCGACCTGGCGTCGCCGTCGCGGCGCAGCAGGAGCAGGGCCATGTCGTCCTCGGTGGCCGGCTCGCCCATGACGGTGGTCAGGTGGTCGGCCAGGTTCTGCAGGCCGCACGGCCCGTCGCGCAGCGCGCCGGCCAGCAGGCGCACACCGTCGTCGAGGTCCGCGCCGGGCCGCTCCACGAGCCCGTCACTGAACATCAGAAGGGCGTCACCCGGGGCGAGTTCGGCCGCGGTCACCGGGTACTCGGGCGGGCCGAACTGCGCGGACAGCCCGAGCGGGAGGCCACCGGAGGTGGGCAGGACGCGGACGGTGCCGTCCGCCTGCCGGACCAGCGGGTCGATGTGCCCGGCCCGGACCACGAGGGTGGCGCCGGTCGCGGGGTCGGCCTGCGCGTACAGGCAGGTGGCGAAGCGGTCGGTGTCCAGCTCGTGCAGGAAGGCGGAGGCGCGGGCCATGACGCTGGCCGGGGCGTGGCCCTCGGCGGCGTAGGCGCGCAGCGCTATCCGCAACTGCCCCATGACGGCGGCGGCATGGGTGTCGTGCCCCTGGACGTCGCCCACGACGACGGCGACCCGGCCGCCGGGGAGCGCCACGACGTCGTACCAGTCGCCGCCGATGTCCCGGGCCAGCCGCGCGGAGCGGTAGCGCACGGCTATCTCGGCGCCCGGGACGTCCGGGATCGTGCGCGGCAGCATGGCGGTCTGCAGGCCCTGCGCGAGGTCGTGCTCCTGGTCGTACAGCATGGCCCGCTGGAGGCTCTGGGCGATGCTGCCGCCGAGCGCGATGAGCAGGTCGCGCTCCTGCGGGGAGAACGTCGTCTTGTGCCGGTACAGCAGACCCAGCGCGCCGATCGGCTCACCCTGCGCGATGAGCGGCAGATAGGCCGCGGCCGAGGGGCCCAGCGGCTCGATATGCGGCCACAACTCCGGGTAGCGGCGGGCGAATTCCTCGGGCGAGGTGACGAAGCGCGGCGTCAGCGTGCGGACGACCTCGCTCATCGGGTACTCCTCGTCGATCCGGGTGTACTGGAGCTCGGGGACCCAGCTGGTCTCCTTGGCGTCGCTCACCACGTGCACCCGGCCGCCCTCGACCTGGCCGAGGAAGAGGCTGGCGATGCCGAGCCGGTCCATCCGGCGGTTGCCGGTCAGGGCGGCGGTCACATCGCGAACGGTCACGGCCCGGGCCAGGGACGCGGTCACCTCCAGGACGAGATCGCTCTCGGTGGACCGGTCCTCCTCGCGCAGACAGGCGGCGGCCTGGACGAGTTCGTCGGTGGCGTCGATGACGATGCCGATCACGCGGCGGGCCCGGCCCTCGCCGTCGCGCACCACGCGGCCGCGCAGACGGACCCAGCCGTGGCGCCCGTCGCGGCGGGTGAGCCGGCTGTAGGCGCCCCAGGAGGCGCGGCCCTCGGCGAGCGCCTGCTTGATCGTGCGGTCGACGGCGGCGGCGTCGTCCGGCGCCAGCCGGGCCAGCATGGCGCGGGGGTCGCCGTCGAACTCCTCCGGGCCCACGTCGAGGGCCCGCTGCGCCTCGCCGTCCAGGTGGACGCGGTCGAGGTCGAGGTCCCAGTCGAAGCCGCCCACGCCGTTGAGTGCCATGTGCAGGTCCGCGGAGGCCGGCCAGCCGGGCGGCACGGATGTCCCGGTTGCCGGGGGCGCCCACTCCCGAGACTCAGCCATCACGCCCTCCGGACCTGCCTCCGCCGCGCCGGGCCGCGGCGGAAATGGGGACAGCGTACCCATAGTCCGGTGGGGGAAGATGCCGCGGACGTCACACATGGGAAAACACGGCGCCGCCGGGGGCCACGGGGCCTCCCCGGCGGCGCCGCGGGACCGGTCCGCGGACTGACGCCGCCTCAGCGGGCCGCGGGCGGCGCGTACTTGTAGCCGACCCGCCGCACGGTCACGATGCTCGCGCGGTGCTCGGGCCCGAGCTTGCGGCGCAGCCGCGCGACATGGACGTCGACGGTGCGGCCGTCACCCACATGGCCGTACCCCCAGACCGTGGTGACGAGCTGGTCCCGGGTGTGCACCCGGTGCGGGTGGGCGACGAGATGGGCGAGCAGCTCGAACTCCAGGTACGTGAGATCGAGGGTGCGGTCGTGCACCTGGGCGACCCGCCGCTCGGTGTCGACGCGCACCAGCGGCGGAGCGGACGCGGCGGGCGGCTCCGGCGCGGGGGGCGCCTGCTCGGCGGGGACGAGGACGAGATAGCCCACCATCGGGGGCTGCCCGGCCAGTTCGGGGATCACATGCCCCGGAGCGGGCAGCCAGGTGGCACCGGGCGGCAGGAAGTCGGGGACGGGCGGCGGGACCTCGCCGGGGCGCACGGCGCGCAGCCGCTGGCGGCCGGCAGCCGGCACGGGGACGGAAGGAGTGAGCGACATGGGGTCTCGGTTCTTTCGCGCGAAGGAGTCGTGGACGACGTCTTGCGCGGGACGACCGGGACACCGACAGCGGGCGGCAGCCTGGATCGGTGGCGTCAGCTGCGGGCCGGGGTCCGCGCGGGAACCGCGCGGCAACACTCCCGGTCGAAGTGGTACTGCTGCCGGGACGGCCAGAACGGCTCGAGGTCGCTGCGACCTGTCGCGGTGTCAGTGAGGCTGGCCATGGAAACCATTGAACCATGCCCCCCGGCCACCGAGGGCGCGATTGCGCGACCCCTGCCGTCCGGGCCCCTCCTCACAGCGGCTGCGGCTCCGGCTGCGGTTCGGGCGCCGGATCGGGGTCCGGCCGCGAGGGCGGCTCGGGCAGCGGGTCCGGGGCGGGACCGGGCACCGGGGTCGGCGACGGCGGCACCGGGTCGGGCGGGAAGGGCGGCACGGGGTTCGGGGACGGCACAGGAGGCACAGTCGCGCGGGGGGCGCGGGCAAAGGCGGTCATGGCGGGATGTCCTCCTCGGGGCTCGCCGGAACGGATCGTGCGCTGCGCTTACCCGGCACTTCCGGTCCTATCCTCTGGATCATGAGCTGGTTGCGCGCGGTGGGCCGGGCCGCCCGTGCGGGGCTGCGGCTGGAGCGCACCAGGCTGGAGCCGCTGATCGCCCTGCGCGGCGCCGCGGGCGTCGCCGTCGTGGTCGGCGTGACGCTGTGGCTCGCCTCCCCCGTGGTCGCCGCGTCCTCCGCCTTCGGGGCCTTCGCCTCGGGCATGGCCACCTTCCAGCGCAGCTGGCGCCCCCGGCCGCTGCTGGCCCTGGTGACCGGGGCCGGGCTGGCGGTGAGCACCTTCCTGGGCTATCTCGCCGGCGCGCACTGGGACCTGTTCGTGGTGCTGCTCGCGGTGTGGGCGTTCCTCGCGGGCACGGCATGGGCGCTGGGACCGACGGCGGGCCTCGTGTCGTCGCTGACGGTCGCGGTGATGCTGGTCGTCATCACGCTGCCCACGTCGGTGGCGACGGCGCTGGGCCACGCGGCGGTGATCGCCGCCGGCGGCGCCGTGCAGGCCACGCTGATCGTGGTCTTCCCCGTACGGCGCTGGGGGCCGCAGCGCGACGCCCTGGCCGACGCCTTCGCCGCCGAGGCGGACTACGCCCGCCGGCTGCGGCACGACCCGGTGGCGGCGTTCGACCCCGCGCCGCTGATGGCCGCGCGCAGCGCCGCGACGGTGACGCCCCGCCAGGCCCGGCGGCGCCCCGCGGCACTGCGGGGCAAACGCGTCCTGGCCGAGCGCATCCGCCCGGTCCTGGCCTCACTGGCCGACCCGGCGGTCGGCGCGGCCGCCGAGGGACCGGAGCGCGACCGGGCCCGTCAGCTGCTGGCGGCCGCCGCGGACGTGCTGGACGCGGTGGCGCGGGCGGTACGGGAGGCGGAGCCGGTGCGAGTGCCCGCGGAGGCCGAGAACGTGGCACTGGTCGAGCCGGGACCCGGGGACCAGCTCAGCGGACCGGCGCGGCGTACCGGCCTGCGGCTGATCGCCCTGCTCGGCGAGGCCGTGTCCTCCGCGACCCGCCGCGAGGGCTCCGCCGGGACGGACACCGCGCACCTGCGCCGCCCGACCCTGTGGGAACTCGTTCCGCTGACCGTCCGCACGGTGCGCCGGGAGCTGCGCCGGGACTCGCCCGTCCTCCGGCACGCGATCCGGCTCGCCGCGGTCACCCCCGCGGGCTACGCCCTGGGCGCCGCGCTGCCGCTCGGCCACGCCTACTGGGCGCCGCTGACCTCGGTGATGGTCATGCGGCCGGACTTCTCGCAGACGTACGCGCGCGGCGTGGCGCGCTTCGTCGGCACGCTGGCCGGGGTGACCGTGGCGACCGCCGTCATGCAGGCGTTCTCCCCCGGGACCTACCTGTGCGCGGCCCTCGCCCTGGTCTCGGTCGGCCTGCTGTACCTGCTGATGCGCACCGGCTACCTGGTCTCGCAGGTGGCCGTCTCCGCGTACGTGGTGTTCCTGCTGGGCATGGCCGGCGCCCAGTGGACGCAGACCGTGCCCGAGCGGGTCCTGCTGACCCTGCTCGGCGGGCTGCTGGCGATGATCGGCTACGCCGTCTTCCCGGCGTGGGAGACGCCCCGGCTGCGGGACCGGCTCGCGGAACGCATCGAGGCGACCGGGCGTTACGCGGCCACCGCGCTCGAGGCGCACGGCGCCCCCGGGAAGGGCCGCCGCGAGGCCGTGCGCTCCGCGCTGCTGGACGCGCGCGCCGCCGCGCTCGCGTGGGACCAGGCCGTGGCCCGCGCGAACGCCGAACCGGTCCGCGGCCGCGGACTGTCCCGCCGCTCCGCGGACGCCGCCGACGCCGCGCTCTCGGCCCTGGGCCGCATCCCGATGCTCATGGAGGCCCACCTGCCCGCGCCGGACGCGCCCCCGGTGCCGGACGCCGTCCCCTTCGCCGCCGCGCTGCGCGACGCCACGGCCCAGGGCGCCGCCGCGGTCCGCACCCGGCGCCCGCCGGACTTCTCCGGCGTCCGCGCGACGCTGGGGCAGTGGTCGCCGTCTGCGGAGGACCGCGTGGTGCGCCGCAGCGCGGAACTCCTCGTCGAAACCCTCGACGATCTCGAAGCCGCCTTCCGCCCCCTCCCCCGCCCCCGCCCCTCCCGCCGCCACTGACGCGCCCTGCGTGCGCGCCGCACCGGGCCCCATCCGGGCGGGTTGACGCGCCCCCGGCCCGCGCGCGCCAAGGGTGCACGCCCTGGACGCCCTGCACAGCGCGGCGAGCCCGGTCGTCCGGGCGGACAGCGAGGTCCCGGCCCTCGCGGAAGCGCCGCCCACGAGGCAGGCCTGTGGACTGGGGCGGCGCCCGACCATCGCTCAGTCGCGGCCGAGGCCAATTCCGCGCGGCGAAGGACCACGCCGCGCCCCAGCGCTGAACTCCACGTCCAGAGGCCCGAAGCCGCCGTTGACGCGCCCTGCACCGGGGCGGCCGCACCCAGGCATGCGGCAGACGAGGCGGGGCCGTGCATCCGCCGGAGATCTCCCGGCTCGGTCGACGACGGCGGGACGACCCGAGCCCTGTACCGGGTAGCGCCGAAACTCCTCGCCCAGACGCCGACGCCCTCAAGCCGCCCCTTCCGACGCCGCGCGCCGACGAGGCAAGCGCCAGCCCAACGCGCCGCCCGGCCATCGCTCGGTCGCGGACCGTCCCGAAGGTTCGGAGCCGCCCCCGCCGCCAAGGCCGCGGAATGCGCCCAGACGCCGAACGCGCCGTGTGCCGGGTGCCGACTCCGCGCCTGAGATGGTCGAGCCGGTCCCGCGCATCCGCCGGAGACACCTGAGCAGGGCGCGGTCCCCCGGCAAGGTCGACGGCGGCGGGACGACCCGAGCCCTTTCCCGGGTGCCGAGCACGCGGTCGCACCGCCGACACCCGGGACGCCGCGCAGAGGCAGCGCCCGGGCGTGTTCCCCCCGCAGCCGACGCGCCCGTACCGCCCGAACGCGAGGGCCCGCCCCCGCGCAGCGGTCCCGAGGGGCGGCATGTCGATGCCCCTTGTTCGTGCGGCGTTCAACGCCCCGGCTGATGACGGTACGGGCCCGCAGCGGGGAGGCGCCCGTCCCGCGCCCCCCGCGGAGCGTCAGCGGATGGGGACGCCCGAGAGCGTGCGGGCGATCACGAGGCGCTGGATCTCGCTCGTGCCTTCGAAAATGGTGTAGATCGCGGCGTCGCGGTGCATCCGCTCCACCGGGTACTCACGGGTGTAGCCGTTGCCGCCGAGGATCTGGATGGCCTGGCCGGTGACCTTCTTGGCCGTCTCGCTGGCGAAGAGTTTGGACATCGAGCCCTCGGCCGACGTGAAGGGCTTTCCGGCGACCGCCATCCAGGAGGCGCGCCACACCAGCAGGCGTGCGGCGTCGATCCGGGTGCGCATGTCGGCGAGCTGGAAGGCGACGCCCTGGTTGTCGATGACGGGGCGGCCGAACTGGGTGCGGGTCGTCGCGTAGTCGAGGGCGACCTCGTACGCGGCACGGGCGGTGCCGACCGCCATCGCGCCGACCGCGGGCCGGGAGGCCTCGAACGTGGCCATGGCCGCGTTCTTGAGGCGTTCGCCGCCCTGCGCGCGCTCCCGGGCCCGGGCGAGGCGCTCGTCGAGCCGCTCCTTGCCGCCGAGCAGGCAGTGCCCGGGGACGCGGACGCCGTCGAGGACGACCTCGGCGGTGTGCGAGGCGCGGATGCCGTGCTTCTTGAACTTCTGGCCCTGCGCGAGCCCGGGAGTGCCGGGCGGGACGATGAACGAGGCGTGGCCCTTGGACCCCAGTGCGGGGTCGACGACCGCGACGACGACGTGGACATTGGCTATGCCGCCGTTGGTCGCCCAGGTCTTGGTGCCGTTGATGACCCACTCGTCCTTGGCCTCGTTGTACACAGCGCTGGTCCGCATGGCGGCGACGTCGGAGCCCGCGTCCGGTTCCGAGGAGCAGAAGGCGGCGACCTTCACGTCGGCGGGGTCGCCGTACATCTGCGGGATCCAGGTGCCGATCTGCTCGTCGGTGCCGTTGGCGAGGACGCCGACCGCCGCGAGGCCGGTGCCGACGATGGACAGGCCGATGCCGGCGTCCCCCCAGAACAGCTCCTCCATGGCGATCGGGATGCCCAGTCCCGTGGGGTCGAAGTACTGCTGGGCGTAGAAGTCCAGCGAGTACAGGCCGATCTTCGCGGCCTCCTGGATCACCGGCCAGGGGGTCTCCTCGCGCTCGTCCCACTCCGCCGCAGCGGGGCGCATGACGTCGGCCGCGAAGCCGTGGATCCAGTCGCGCACCGATTTCTGGTCGTCATTGAGCTCGAGCGTGAAGCCGCTCATGGTCCCCTCCACGTGCTGGTTACTTGCGGTAACGCCAGTCTGTTACCGGCTGGTAAGGACTGTCAACCGGACCTGGGGTGTTACGTTGCGCAGACGGGAGAAATCGAACGGGCGGGGAGGCTCGGGTGGGTACCAGCCAGCGGCAGGACCAGCGAACGGCGACCGCGGCGGAGGAACGCCGCAGGGAGCTGCTCGAGGCCGCGGACCGCGTCGTGCTGCGGGACGGCCCGGAGGCGTCCATGAACGCGATCGCCGCCGAGGCGGGCATCACCAAGCCCATTCTGTACCGGCACTTCGGCGACAAGAGCGGTCTTTACCGGGCCCTGGCCATCCGCCACACCGACGCGCTGCTCGCCAACCTGCGGGCCGCCCTGGACGCGCCGAACGAGCGCCGCGACCGGGTCGAGGCGACCCTGCACGCGTACCTGTCCGCCATCGAGGCCCGGCCGCAGGTCTACCGCTTCCTGATGCACCCGGCGGAGCACCCCTCCGAGGGCGAGCGCGGCTTCGACGTCGGCCGCCACTCGGCCCCGGTACTGCGCCGCATGGGCGAGGAACTGGCCCGCTTCATCGCCGAACGGCTGGACCTGGGCCCCGACGGCGAGGAGGCGGCCCGGGTCTGGGGCCACGGCATCGTCGGCATGATGCACGCCGCCGGCGACTGGTGGCTCGGTGAACGCCCCTGCTCCCGCGACGTACTGGTGCGCCACCTGGCGGACCTGCTGTGGGGCCGGCTGGCCGCGGTGGGCGACCGCCCCGGCGCGCCGCTCCGGTAGACCCCGCGGACGTGTCAGCCGTCCACCGCCCACGGCGCGCGGCGGGCGGCGCGCAGGGTGCGCCGCAGGCGCAGCCCGCTGAGCCGGTCGGTGAAGACACCGCCGTCGAGGTGGTCGCACTCGTGCTGGAGGCAGCGGGCGAAGAAGCCGGTGCCCTCCACGCGCAGCGGGCGGCCGTGCAGGTCGACGCCCTCCAGGGTGATCTCGTCGTGGCGGGGCGTGGGCGCGTGCACTCCGGGGAGGGACAGGCAGCCCTCGTGGCCGGTCACGGTCACGCCGCCGATGTGCGTCACCCGCGGATTCACCACATGGCCGAGATGGCGGACGTCCTCGTCGTCCGGACAGTCCCACACGAACACGCGCAAGGGGACGCCGATCTGGTTCGCGGCCAGCCCGACCCCGTCACGGGCATACATCGTGGCGTACAAGTCTTCTACAAGCGTGGCGAGTTGGGCGTCGAACGCGGTCACCTCGCGGCAGGGCGCGGTCAGCTGGGGGTCTCCCAGCAGCCGCATCGGACGGACGGTCCCGGAGCTGCCGGGGATGGTGACGTGTGGCATGCGGGCCAGCGTACGGGGGCGGCTCGTTTCAGCGCCGGTAGGGGAAGTGGATAGGCTGATCGGCGACCGATGCCTTCCGGCCGGTGCGATGGCCGGGGCACGCGCTCCGGCCGACCGCCGGGGAGGGCGGACAGGGCCGGACGCGAGGAGGATGGTGGAGACGATGGCAGGCAACGCGGAGCCACTGTCGCCGCGGGCGAAGCTGGCCGTGACGGCGGGCAAGGCCGCAGCGGCGGTGTCGCGGGCGGCGGGACGCGGCAGCGGATCGGTGATCGGCGGCCGGGTGGCGCTCAAACTGGACCCGGACCTGCTGGCCCGGCTGGCGACGCACCTCGACGTTGTGCTCGTTTCGGCCACCAACGGCAAGACCACCACCACCCGGCTGCTCGCCGAGGCGCTGCGCGCCAACGGCGAGGTCGTCTCCAACGCGCTCGGCGCCAACATGCCGGCCGGCATCACCTCGGCCCTGGCGGGCGGCTCCGAGGCCCGCTACGGCGTGATCGAGGTCGACGAGAAGTACCTGGCCGGCGTGGCACGGGACGTACGCCCCAAGGCCATCGCCCTGCTGAACCTCTCCCGCGACCAGCTGGACCGGGCCGCCGAGACCCGCATGCTCGCCGAGAAGTGGCGCGAGGGGCTGGCCGGCAGCGACGCGATCATCATCGCCAACGCCGACGACCCGCTGATCACCTGGGCGGCGTCCTCCTGCCCCACCGTGGTGTGGGTCGCGGCCGGACAGGAGTGGAAGGACGACGCCTGGTCCTGCCCCTCCTGCGGCGGTGTGCTGCAGCGCCCCTCCGAGGACTGGTTCTGCGGCGAGTGCGGCTTCCGCCGCCCGACCCCGACCTGGGCGCTCTCCGGCGACCACGTGATCGACCCCTACGGCTCCGCCTGGCCGATCCAGCTGCAGCTGCCCGGCCGCGCCAACAAGTCCAACGCCGCCGTCTCCGCCGCCGCGGCCGCCGCCTTCGGTGTGGACCCCAAGGTCGCGCTGGAGCGGATGTACAAGGTCCAGGCAGTGGCCGGACGCTACGACGTGGTGCAGTTCCAGGGCCGCGACGTGCGCCTGCTGCTGGCGAAGAACCCGGCCGGCTGGCTGGAGACCTTCTCGCTCATCGACCGGCCGCCGACGCCGGTGATCCTCTCGGTGAACGCCCGCGGCGCCGACGGCACCGACACCTCCTGGCTGTGGGACGTGGACTACACCCGGCTGTCCGGGCACCCGATCCGTGTGATCGGCGACCGCAAGCTGGACCTGGCGGTCCGCCTGGAGGTCGCCGGGCTGCAGTTCCAGGTGTGCGCGGACTTCGACGAGGCGGTGCGCACCTCGCCGCAGGGCCGGATCGAGGCCATCGCCAACTACACCGCGTTCCAGGACCTGCGCCGCCGCGTCGGCAACTGACCCGGCGCTTCCGCCGCCTTCTTCGACTCCCGCCCCCCGTAAGGAGGACACACCATGAGCGACTCCAGCCTGCGCCTGGTGTGGGTCTACCCCGACCTGCTCAGCACCTACGGCGACCAGGGCAACGTGCTGGTCACCGAGCGCCGTGCGCGTCAGCGCCGGGTCCCGGTCACCCGCATCGACGTACGGTCCGACCAGCCGATCCCGACATCCGGCGACATCTACCTGATCGGCGGCGGTGAGGACCGGCCGCAGCGGCTGGCCGCCGAGCGGCTGCGCCGCGACGGCGGGCTGAACCGCGCGGTCGACAACGGCGCCATCGTCTTCTCGGTCTGCGCCGGCTACCAGATCCTCGGCCACGAGTTCGTCAACGACCTCGGCCGCCCCGAGCCGGGCCTCGGCCTGCTCGACGTGGTCAGCGTCCGCGGCGAGGGCGAGCGGTGCGTCGGCGACGTCCTGGCCGACATCGACCCGGCGCTCGGCCTGCCGCCGCTGACCGGCTTCGAGAACCACCAGGGCATCACCCACGTGGGCAAGTACGCCCGCCCGCTCGCCCGCACCCGGTTCGGCAACGGCAACGGCACGGGCGACGGCACCGAGGGTGCGTACAACGACACCGTCTTCGGCACGTACATGCACGGCCCGGTCATGGCCCGCAACCCGCAGATCGCGGACATGCTGATCAAGCTGGCGATGGACGTCAGGGCGCTGCCGCCGGTCGACGACCAGTGGTACGAGGCGCTGCGCGCCGAGCGGATCGCCGCCGCCTCGCAGCCCGCCTGAAGCAGCGGTACCGGGAGCGGGGCCCGGGCCGGGAGTGTCCGCAGTGCGGGCGGCGTTTCCGTCGTCCGTGCCCGGCTCGATAACGTAGGTATCGCGGTGCGCGCGCCGCGGGTCCATCCGGACGACGGCGTCCGGCGCCCGGATCGATCTTCCAGGAGTAACGAGCAATGCGTATTGGTGTGCTGACGAGCGGCGGCGACTGCCCCGGCTTGAACGCCGTCATCCGGTCGGTCGTGCACCGGGCGGTCGTCGACCACGGGGACGAGGTCATAGGCTTCCACGACGGGTGGAAGGGCCTCCTCGAATGCGACTACCGCAAGCTCGACCTCGACGCGGTGGGCGGCATCCTGGCCCGCGGCGGCACGATCCTCGGGTCCTCCCGGGTCCGCCCCGAGCACCTGCGGGACGGCGTGGAGCGGGCCAAGGGCCACGTCGCCGACCTGGGTCTCGACGCGATCATCCCGATCGGCGGTGAGGGCACCCTGAAGGCCGCCCGCCTGCTGTCGGACAACGGGCTGCCCATCGTGGGCGTGCCCAAGACCATCGACAACGACATCGCCTCTACCGACGTCACCTTCGGCTTCGACACCGCCGTCACCGTCGCCACCGAGGCGCTGGACCGCCTCAAGACCACCGCCGAGTCGCACCAGCGGGTGCTGATCGTCGAGGTCATGGGGCGGCACACGGGCTGGATCGCGCTGCACTCCGGCATGGCCGCCGGCGCGCACGCGATCGTGGTGCCGGAGCGTCCCTTCGACATCGAGGAGCTGACCCGGCGGGTCGGCGAGCGCTTCTCGGCGGGCAAGAAGTTCGCCATCGTGGTGGTCTCCGAGGGCGCCAAGCCGCGCGAGGGCACCATGCCGTTCGAGGCCGGCGTCAAGGACGCGTACGGCCACGAGCGCTTCACCGGCATCGCCACCCGGCTCTCGATCGAGCTGGAGGAGCGGCTGGGCAAGGAGGCCCGCCCGGTGATCCTCGGCCACGTGCAGCGCGGTGGCACCCCGACCGCCTACGATCGGGTGCTGGCCACCCGCTTCGGCTGGCACGCGGTCGAGGCCGCGCACAACGGCGACTTCGGCATGATGACGGCGCTGCGCGGCACCGACATCACCCTGGTCCCGCTGGCCGAGGCCGTCGAGCACCTCAAGACGGTCCCCGCCGAGCGCTACGTCGAGGCGGAGTGCGTGCTCTGACACGCCGATCACCCCTCCTGGAACCGCCCCCGGCCGCACCCGCGGCCGGGGGCGGTTCTAGTCTGGTGCGGGCGCACCCGCCCCAACCGGCACATTGCCGACGGCGCGGTGCGCGCGGACGGCACGACAGGAGAGTGACGGATGGACCACGGCGGACACGGCATGATGACGGAGCTCCCGCCGTTCACCCTCGGCCGGGGGCTCGCCTTCAGCGGGGACCCGGTGTTCCTCGTCGGCTGCGTCCTCGCGCTGGCCCTGTACGGCGCCGCCGTCGTACGGCTGCGCGGCCGCGGCGACCGCTGGCCGGCCGGGCGCGTCGTCGCCTTCGCCCTCGGTGTGCTGTCCATCGGGCTGGCGATGTGCACCAAGTTGAACGACTACGGCATGGTCATGTTCAGCGTCCACATGGTGCAGCACATGGTGCTGTCCATGGTCGCCCCGATCCTGCTGCTGCTCGGCGCCCCGGTGACGCTGGCGCTGCGCGCGCTGCCCGCCGCGGCGCGCGGCAGCAAGGGGCCGCGGGAGCTGCTCGTCGCGCTGCTGCACAGCCGCTACATGCGGGTGGTCACGCATCCGGCGTTCACCATCCCGCTGTTCGTCGCGAGCCTGTACGGGCTCTACTTCACCCCGCTGTTCGACACCCTGATGGGCAGCCGGGCCGGGCACATCGCGATGATGGTGCACTTCCTCGGCGTGGGCCTGGTCTTCTTCTGGCCGATCATGGGCGTCGACCCCGGACCGCACCGGCCCGGGTACGTGATGCGGATGCTGGAGCTGTTCGCGGGCATGCCCTTCCACGCGTTCTTCGGCATCGCGCTAATGATGGCCTCCGAGCCGATGATCCGCACCTTCCAGCACCCGGCGGCCTCGCTGGGGATCGACGCCCTCGACGACCAGACCGCCGCGGGCGGCATCGCCTGGGCGTTCAGCGAGATCCCCTCGGTGCTGGTCCTGGTGGCGCTGCTGATCCAGTGGTACACCTCGGAACAGCGGCACGCCCGCCGCAAGGACCGCGCGGCGGACCGCGACGGTGACGCGGAACTGGCCGCCTACAACGCCTACTTGGCATCCTTGGAGGCGCGGGGTCGGGGCTGACCGGGGCCACCCGCCGCGAAGGGAGGCCCTCGATGGGCGACCAGGTACGGATCTCGGGCGACGCGCTGCTGCTGCCGGGCGGTGTGACGGTGCGCTTCATGCGCACGCTGCGGCTGCCCGAGACGGGCACGCACCCCCTGCCACCAGGACTCGGCACCTTCCCGCTGCGCCGCGTCGCGGACTTCCCCGACCGTGCGCCCGAGCAGTGGCTCGCGCGCGGCGGCGTCATGCTGCCGGTCTACCAGCGCGAGGCGATGTGGCTGAGCTTCTCGGCCGCCGCGCCCGCCGCGCTCCAGGTGGGCGTCGGCAAGGTCTGCGCGGTCTCGGGCGCGCCGTGGAGCGACCGGCTCACGCAGAACCCGCAGAACTATGTGGTGCTGCCGCGCCAGCCCTGGCTCGACGGCATCAACTCCGGCTCCGGCACGATCCGGCAGTTCGTCGCCGTGCCGCTGGGCCTGGGTGCGACCGTCGAGGGCCAGGTCACCGGCGAGGAGGTCTGGGGCGGGGTGCAGCTCCAGGTCTTCGAACTCCGCGAGGAGCGGCTGGCGGCCTGGCAGGCCGAGCAGCGGCGCGGGTCCGGTGTGCCCCGGCCGGCCTTCGGCGGGTACGGCGGCCCCGCGGGCGCCGCGCCGATGCCGATGGCACCGATGGCAGCCCCCGCTCCGGGCGCGGCACCGTCCGCGCGGACCCGCGGGCCCGCGCGGTCCGCGCGGTCCGCCCCCGCGATGGGGCTGGGCGCCGGCGGGCGGATGCGGCAGGAGGTCTACCGCGACGACCGCAAGCCCTCGCACTGGCGGGACGAGCCGTCGGGCCGGATCTTCGTCCACCTCACGACGGCTCCCGAGTGGCGGCGTATCACCGGCGAGGCGCCGCCGCCGTCCCCGGTGAACCGCGCGGCGTACACGGCGGCCGGGCTGCCGTGGTTCGACTACTACGACGCCGACGCGGAGGACCTTGCGGCCCCGGAGACCCTCGGCCAGGTGAAGCCGGTCGGCGACTGGCTGGGCGAGGACGAGTCCCCATGGGTGCCCCCGGTGCCGGGACAGGTGCAGCAGCTCAAGGACGAGGGCACGGTCACGGACGGCGACTGGTAGCGCACCGGGGCCCGTCGGGGCGACCATGGTCTCCGGGCCGCCGCCGTGCGCCGCCCGGGGAGGAGGGCGACGATGCCCGTACCTGCGAAGGCGATGATCGCGCTCACGGTGGCCTGCCTGGTCGCCGTGACCGCGTACACGGTGGCCCTCGGGCCGAACGGCTGGCTCTGGTTCGCCTGGGTCGTGCTCGGCCTCGCGACGATCGGCGTCTTCGCGATCCGCACGCCCCGCTGACGGCCCTCCGGGGGCCATGGACGCCCGAGGAGACCCGCGCCGACGGGACCGTGGCATGAGCGCCTTCCACGCGGGCGCGCGCCAGCCCGCGCCCCGGTGGAAACGCCCTCTCGACGGACGGTCGCGACGCGCCGGAGGCGCCCGAAGAGGCGCAGGCTTTCCCGTTCGGCGCAGACATACAGGCATCAGGCGATGACGTGCCGGACGTGTCCGAACACGCGCAGGCCGCGCGCCGCCCACCCGGGCCCCGAACAGGTGTCGGCGGCCCGGCCGTCGGCCCCGCGGCAACGCCCGGCACGTCATCCGGCGCAGCCGGACCGCACAGTGCCGAGGTTGATGCCCCGCCCCTGCGCGGGGACCGCGGCACGGGCCCCGGCGACGAACAGGGCGGCCGTCCTTCCCCCGGACCCGGACGTACATCGACGGCCCGGCCGTCCCCGCTCGGCGCAGCCGGGACCCAGGCCACCCCGGAACGCGGCCGTCAGGCCGTGACGCGGGCCAGGCCGGAGACGAGGAGGTCGAGGCCGAACTCGAAGCGCTCGTCGCCCTCGCTGCGGGTGAGCGCGTCGACCATGCCGGTGATGTGGGGGAACCGGTCCGGCGGGAGTGAGGCGAAGTACTCGCGGGCGCGGGCCACTTGTTCCTCCAGGCTCACCTCGGGCGCGCCGAAGCCCTGTGCGCGCTGCGAATCCTCCACTGCGGTCGCGGTGATGAAGAGGGCCAGGGCGTCCACCCCGTAGGAGCAGACCCGGTCGGACAGGCCGCCGGCCTTGAGGATCGCGAGCATGGCCTCGGCGTTGAGCAGGGCGTTGGGGCCGGAGGGGATGCCCTGGCCCAGGGCGGCCCGGGACAGGTCGCGGTGGGCGACCAGGACCCGTCGGCCCTCGCGGGCCATCTCCTTGACCTGGTCCTGCCACCGTTCGGGGTCCGGCTCGGGGCGCGCCACATCGGCCTGGATGCGGTCCAGGAGGAGTTCCAGCAGCTCCTCCTTGTTGGCCACGTGCGCGTAGAGCGAGGCGGCACCGGTGTCCAGCTCCTGGGCGACCCGGCGCATGCTCAGCGCGTCGAGACCCTCGGCGTCCACGATCCGCAGGGCGGCGGTGACGACCACCTCCTGGTTGAGCGTGCGGCGGGGGGCCTTCTTGCGCTCGGGGCGCCAGGGCGGTGCGGGGAGCGATGTCACGGGCTGCGTACCTCCGGGAGCGGAACACGAACAGCGTACTTGACACGAACGTCGTTCGTCTTCTAGAACACTGTTCGTTCGATACGAACGCCGTTCGTCCACCACGCCCGCCCCGGAGGACCCCATGAGCACCGAAGCAGCCCTCTCCCCGCCGACACCCGCGGCCGCCTCCCCCACCGGCCACCCCCTGCGCAAGCTCGGGCTCGCCGTGGTCCTGGCCGTCGAGATCATGGACCTGCTCGACGCCACGATCGTCGGCGTCGCCTCGCCGTCGATCCGCGCCGACTTCGGCGGCAGCTCCACGCAGATCCAGTGGATCACCGCCGCCTACACCCTCACCTTCTCCGTGCTGATGATCACCGGGGCGCGGCTCGGCGACATCGTCGGCCGCCGCCGGATGTTCCTGATCGGGCTCGCCGGGTTCACGGTCTGCTCCGCGCTGTGCGCGGCCGCGGGCTCGGCCGGGATGCTGATCGGCGGGCGGGCCGCCCAGGGGGTGTTCGCCGCGATGCTGGTCCCGCAGGGCCTCGGCATCCTGCGCCAGATGTTCCCGCCGCAGGAACAGGGCGCGGCCTTCGGCGCCTTCGGGCCGGTCATGGGACTGGCCGCGGTCGCCGGCCCGGTGCTGGGCGGCTTCCTCACCGACGCGGACCTGTTCGGCTCCGGCTGGCGCGCGGTCTTCCTGATCAACGTCCCGATCGGTGCCGTGGCCTTCCTGGCGGCGCTGCGCATCCTCCCCGAGGGCAGGGCGCCGCACGCGCCGCGGCTCGACCTCCCCGGGTCGGCGCTGGTCAGCGTCGGCGTGCTCATGCTGGTCTACCCGCTGGTGCAGGGCCGCGACCTGGGCTGGCCGCTGTGGACGTACCTGTCGATGGCGGGCGCGGTCCCGGTGTTCTGGCTCTTCGCCCGGTACCAGCGGCGGCTGGTGGCCCGCGGAGGATCACCGCTGGTCGAGCCCGGGCTCTTCCGGCACCGAGGCTTCAGCGCCGCGCTCGTCGTGGGCGTCGTCTTCTTCGCGGCGATCAGCGGGCTGATGCTCGTGCTCACGCTGCACCTTCAGGTGGGCCTCGGCTACAGCGCCCTGCACGCCGGTGCCTCGATGATCCCCTGGTCCGCGGGCACCGTGATCGGCGCGGTCCTCTCCGGGGCGGTCCTCGGCCCGAAGTACGGACGGCTCACCATCCAGGCGGGCTTCGCGCTGTCCGCCGTCGGAGTCGCCGCGCTCGCCCTCACGGTGCACTTCGCGGGCCACGCGGCGACCACCTGGCAGTTGCTGCCCGCACTGCTGCTGAACGGCTTCGCCATGGGCCTGGTGATGGCGCCGTTCTTCGACATCGCGCTCGCCGACGTCGAGGAGCACGAGAACGGATCGGCCTCCGGCGTCCTGAACGCGGTTCAGCAGTTCGGCGGTTCGGTGGGCGTCGCGGTGCTCGGCACGGCCTTCTTCTCGTACGCGGCCGGGGCGGACACCGTGGACGCCGCCCAGTGGACGGCCCTCATGGCGGCGGGCGCCTTCGTCGCGGCGCTGGCGGCGGCGTTCCTGATGCCCCGTCATGCCCGAGAGGGCGCGACGGGGCACTGACGGCGTGACCTCGGGCCCGGGTGCGGTCGGCTGCTCCTCTCCGTACCGACTTCGCGCCACGTCGGTACGCCGGCCGCCCGCGACCGGTGACGGACAGCGAGGCGGGGACCTACACTGGCCGTCCCCGACACGCCTTCCGACGTGGCAGAACACTGCCCCGAGGCCGAGCCGGACGGTTGGGAGTCGCCCGTGTTCTACTACGTGCTCAAGTACGTGCTCCTCGGCCCGCTCCTCAGGCTGCTGTTCCGCCCGAGGATCGAGGGCATGGAGAACATCCCCGAGAAGGGGGCGGCGATCGTCGCCGGGAACCACCTGTCGTTCTCCGACCACTTCCTGATGCCGGCGATCCTGCCGCGCCGCATCACGTTCCTGGCGAAGGCGGAGTACTTCACCGGCCCGGGCCTCAAGGGCCGTCTGACCGCGGCCTTCTTCCGCAGCGCGGGGCAGATCCCGGTCGACCGCTCCGGCGGCAAGGCGGGCGAGTCGGCGATCCGTGAAGGGCTGAAGGTGCTGGCCGCCGACGAGTTGCTCGGCGTCTACCCCGAGGGCACCCGCTCGCACGACGGTCGGCTGTACAAGGGCAAGGTGGGCGTGGCGACGATGGCCCTGCGTGCCGGCGTCAAGGTGATCCCCTGCGCGATGATCGGCACGTACGAGATCCAGCCCACCGGCCGCCGGCTGCCGCGCATCAAGCCGGTGACCATCCGCTTCGGCGAACCGCTTGAGTTCTCGCGCTTCGAGGGCATGGACCACGAGCGCTTCGTGGTGCGCTCGGTGACCGACGAGATCATGTACGCCATCCTGGAGCTGTCCGGCCAGGAGTACGTCGACCGGTACGCCGCGGACGTGAAGGCCGAGGAGCAGGGCCGGGGAACGGGACGCGGAGCCGGCTCCCGGCTGCGGCGCGGCGCCTGAATCGCGCCGCCCCCGCCGCGTCCCGCCCCTTTGCGCCGTCAGCGGATCCGCGCAGGGCGAACCCGCCTGGCCGGGACCCCGCGCGGCCGCCTAGCGTCGCCGCATGACGACGGGAACGGCATTCGTGATCGGGGCGACGGGGCAGATCGGGCGGGCGGCGGTGCGTGCGCTCGCGGCGGACGGCTGGGAGGTGCGCGCGGCCTCCCGCGGGGGCGGCGGCCATGTGCCCTGGCCCGAAGGGGTGCGGCCGGTCTTGGTGGACCGCGAGGACACCGCGGCGCTGGCCGCGGCCCTCGGCGACGGCTGCGACGTGCTGCTGGACTGCGTGGCGTACGGGCCGGAACACGCACGCCAGTTGCTGGACCTGTCGGGCCGGATCGGCTCGGCCGTCGTCGTCTCCAGCTGCTCGGTCTACCAGGACGACCGGGGCCGCAGCCTGCAGACCCAGGGGGAACCCGGCGGCGCCCCGGTCCTGCCGGTCCCCGTCCCCGAGACCCAGTCGCTCGTGCCGGCCGGACCGGACGACTACGCCACCCGCAAGGTCGCCCTGGAGCGTGAACTCCTGGCGGCGGGCGACCGGTTGCCGACCACACTGCTGAGGGCGGGCGCGATCCACGGGCCGCACAGCCTGCGTCCGCGCGAGCTGTACTTCGTCAAGCGTGCCCTGGACAAGCGGCCGGTCCTGATCCTCGCCCACAACGGCGAGAGCCGCTTCCACCCGGTCCACACCGCCAATCTGGCCGAGCTCGTGCGGCTCGCCGCCCGCCGCCCCGGCTCGCGGGTCCTCAACGCCGGCGACCCGTACGCCCCGACGGTCGCGGAGATGGCCACCGCCATCGGCGCACTCCTGGGCCATGACGCCGAGACCGTCCTGGTGGACGGGCCGCCGCCCGCCCCGAACGTCGGCGACACCCCCTGGAGCGCGGCGCACCCCTTCGTGCTCGACATGGCGGCCGCCGAACGCGAGTTGGGCTACCGCGCCATGACGACCTGGGTGGAATCGCTGCCGGAGACCGTGGACGAGCTCGTGGCACGGCTCGGCGAACACGACTGGCGTGCCGCGTTCCCGGTGCTGGCCACGACGTACGACCGCTTCGGCGACCTCTTCGACTACGCGGCGGAGGACCGCTGGCTGGCCGCGGAAAAACCCCTCGCTCCCCGGAGGAGCCCCCACTAGCCTTCCGGCGTGCGAAAGGATCAGGCATGAGTGCCCGGCTGCGGGCGATCGCCCGCGAGACGGAGTCCGTTGTCGCCGCGGGCGGTTACCGCACGGCGCGCGGGACCGAGGTGTCGATCGGCGCGGCGGTGGAACGGGCCGTCGCGGGGACCCGGATCCTCGGGCCGGAGCCCGTCGAGCCCGGAGCGGCCCCGGCCCTGACGGCGCCGACCGCCTTCGAGGTGACCGGCGAGGACAGCCTGGCGGCGGCCGGCCGGCTCGTGCACGAGGGCGCGGCCCCGGTCGCGGTCCTCAACTTCGCCTCGGCCCGCAATCCCGGCGGCGGCTACGTCAACGGCGCGCAGGCGCAGGAGGAGGCGCTGTGCCGCTCCTCGGCGCTGTACACGACCCTGCTCGCCGCCCGGGACTTCTACGCGTGGCACCGCGCCGACGGCAGCCCCTTCTACAGCGACCGTGTCGTCCACTCCCCTGGCGTACCGGTGTTCCGCGACCCGCGCGGAAAGTTGCTGGAGGAACCGTTCGCGGTGGGCTTCCTCACCTGCGCCGCGCCCAATGCGGGGGTCGTCGAGCGCCAAGACCCGTCGGCCGCCGTCCGGCTGCCCGCCGCGATCGACGCGCGGGCCGGCCGGGTGCTGGAGGTCGCGGCCGCGGGGGGATACCGGGCGCTGGTGCTGGGCGCGTGGGGCTGCGGGGTGTTCCGCAACGACCCGGCGCGCGTCGCCGCCGCCTTCCGTGGACTGCTGGCCCCCGGCGGCCGCTTCGCGGAGCGCTTCGACCGGGTCGTCTTCGCTGTTCTGGACCGGCAGCGGGACGCGCCCACCCGCGCGGCCTTCGCCACCGCGTTCCCGAGTAAGGAGTAGGAACAGAGCATGGACAAACGCAACATCGACACCGTCATGGACGCCGTGCAGGAGAAGTGGCTCCCGCACGTCATGGCCGAGGTCAACGACTACGACGTCAAGGTCGCCAACATCGAGGGCGAATTCGCCGAGCACAGCCATGCCGGCACCGACGAGTTCTTCCTGGTCCTGGCCGGCCGGCTGCACCTGGACCTGCCGGATCGCACGGTGAGCCTCGGCCCGCACGAGGTGTTCACGGTGCCCAGGGGTGTCCGGCACCGGCCGCGTGCCGAGGAGGGCACCCGCATCCTGATGTTCGAGCCCCGCGGCACGGTCAACACCGGCGACGGCAATGAGGGCACGACGGGTGTGCGCCTGAGCTGACGGTCCCGCTCCCGGCGCCGGAGGAGAACGGTCCCGGCCCCCTCGACCGGGGGCCGGGACCGTTCGCGCGGGGTGGTGCGGACGTCAGCTCGTGGGGGGCACCGGCGCCGCGTGCGGGGTGCACGTGACGTCGTGGCGGTCCAGGGAGCCGGTCACGAGGTAGCCGGTGACCCGGTCGTTGATGCAGGGGTTGACCAGGCCGGTGACGCCGTGCGAGCCGGCGTCCTTCTCCGTGATCATGAGCGAGCCCTTGAACCGCCGGTGCAGCTCGACGGCTCCGGAGTACGGGGTCGCCGCGTCACGGGTGCTCTGGACGATCATGACGCGCGGCAGGCCGTTGCCGGTCCGCACATCCACCGGCTTCCGCTGCGGGACGCCCCACGTGGCGCAGGGCAGGTTCAGCCAGGCGTTGGCCCAGGTCAGGAAGGGGTACTTGGCGTGCAGCCGGGAGTTGTCCCGGTCCCAGGTGCGCCAGTCGCGGGGCCACGGGGAGTCGGTGCACTCCACCGCCGTGTAGACCGCGTTGCCGTTCTCCGAGGCGATGTTGCCCGCGGTGTCCGACAGGTCCGGGGCCGCCGCGTCCACCAGGGCCTGGGTGTCGCCGGCGAGGTACTTGCTCCAGACCCCGGCCACGGTCGCCCACGACGAGTCGTAGTACGGGGCGGACTGGAAGAGCCCGAGGAGTTCGGCCGGGCCGACGAGCCCGCCGATCGGGTGCGCCTTGGCGGTCGCGCGCAGCCGCTCCCACTGCGCCTGGACCTTCGCCGGGGTGCTGCCGATGTGGTAGACGGAGTCGTACTTCGCGACCCACGCCTTCCAGTCGTCCCAGCGGCCCTGGAAGGCCACGTCCTGGTCGAGGTTGTTCTGGTACCAGATCTGGTCGCGGGCCGGGTTGACGACGCTGTCGACGACCATGCGGCGCACGTGACCCGGGAAGAGCGTCGCGTACACGGCGCCGAGGTAGGTGCCGTAGGAGACGCCCAGGTAGTTGAGCTTGCGCTCACCGAGCGCGGCACGGACGACGTCGAGGTCCCGCGCCGTGTTGGGCGTGGTCATCTGGGCGAGCATCGCGGCGCCGGTGCGCTCCTTGCATCCCTCGGCGTACTCCGCGGCGAGCTTGCGCTCCGCGCGCTTGTCGGCCTCGTTGTCCGGGACCGGGTCGGCCTTGGGCGCCTTCACGAACTCCTGCGGGTCGGCGCAGGAGATGGGCGCGGAGTGGCCGACGCCGCGCGGGTCGAAGCCCACGAAGTCGTACGCCTTGGCGGTCGCCGCCCAGATGGGGTTCTTGGTGGTGACGCGGAGCGGGAAGCGCATCCCGGACCCGCCGGGGCCTCCGGGGTTGTAGATCAGGGCGCCCTGGCGCTCGGCGGCGGTGCCCGTGCTGCCGATGCGGTCCACGGCGATCCGGATCTTCGCGCCGTACGGCTTGGCGTAGTCGACCGGCACGGTGACCCAGCCGCACTGGACGGGGGCGGCGATGCCCCAGTCCGCGGGGCAGGCCGCCCAGTCGATGCCCGCATCGGCGGCGCGCGCGGCGGCGATCCGCACGCCGATGTCCTCCGCGTTCACATGGTGTTCGCGTCCGTGGGCGGTGCCCCCCGCGACCGCGGTCTGCGGTACGGCGGCGACGACGGTGCCGGCTATCAGGGCTCCGGTGAGCCCGAGCACGGCTGTGCGTCTCACGATGACGTCCCCCTGCGGTTGAGCCGCTTGTGGCGGCGCGAGCACAGAACTTCAGAGGGATCATTTCGCCCGCATGGCCGTCAGGAGAAGATCGCACAGGCGTATCTTTACCAAGCCGTATGCATGACAAGTCGGTTGGCGGCGCGGGCGACGGCCGCAGCGGCGAAGCCACGGATCAGGGGGTGCGGCACCGAGCCGTCCCCCGCCAGCTCCGGCTGGAAGAGGGTCGCCACGTAGAAGGCGTGGCCCGGGAGTTCGGCGATCCGCGGCTCGCCGTCCGGGTCGTGCCCGGTGAAGACCAGCCCCCGGCCGCCGAGTTCACCGAGGCGCTCGCGGTTGAGGCCGAAGGCGCAGTGGTACCGCTCGACGGTCCGGGTGGCGCCGAGCAGTGCCGCGGTCCGCGAGCCGGGCGTGATCAGCAGCGGCCCCTCGTGCCCCACCAGCGAGCAGGCGAGCGGCACGATCAACGCGTCGTCCCCCGCGCCGGGTTCGTTCTCGCCGTGTGCGGCGCCGGTCGCGCCGCACACGTTCCGCGCGAACTCCAGCAGCGCGTGCTGGAAACCGGCGCAGGTCCCGAGGAAGGGGATGCCCCGTTCACGGGCGGTGCGGATGGCGGCCAGGGCGCCGGCCTCGCTGCGGTACGGACTGCCGGGGACCGTCCACACCGCGTCGAAGCCCTCGACCCCTCCGGTCTCCCCGGCCGCCTCGGCCTCCTCGGTCGGGATCCAGTAGGCGTCCAGGAGCAGACCGTCCCGTACCCGGAGCGCTTCGAGCAGGCGGGGTACGCGGCGGTGGGACCGCACGGATGCGGAGCGGTCGCCGACGAGGGCGAGGCGGGCGGTGGCACGAGCGGGCGCGGCGGTCGACGTCATGCGCATCATCCTCGGGGCGCCGCCGGCATCACGTCCAACGATGATTCCCGCACGGCGGATAAGCGATACTGATCCGCCGTGGACCCTCATCTGCTGCGCACCTTCACCGAAGTGGTCCGGCACTCCTCCTTCTCCGCGGCCGCACGGGGGCTCGGTTACACCCAGTCCGCGGTCTCCCAGCACATCGCCGCCCTGGAGGCCGATCTCGGCGTGGAACTGCTCCGGCGCCGGCCCGTGGCGCCGACGGAGGCGGGCAGGCGCCTGCTGGAGCACGCGGAGCCGCTGCTGCTGCGCCTGGCGGCGGCCCGCGCCGAGGTCACCCGCACGGCGGGAGCCCCGGCGGCACGGATCACGGCCGGGCTCTCGGCACCGGCCATGGGGGGCCGGGTCGCCCTCGCGGTGGCCAGGCTGCGGGCGGAACGGCCGCGCACGGCGGTGACCTTGCGCGTCCTGGACCGGGCCGCGGTGGTCGCCGGTGTCACGGCCGGGGACCTGGACCTCGGCCTCGTGGACGGCGCCGCCGCGCCGAGCGATCCGCTGGGGGTGCCCGGTGCGGGTGCGCTGCGTGCCGTGCGGTGCGCCGAGGAGGAACTGGTCGTCGCCCTGGCCGCGGACCACCCGCTGGCCTGCCGGTCCGGGCTGCGGCTGGCCGACCTCGCCGACGCCCTGTGGGTGGACGCGCCCGCCGCTGCCGTGCCGGTCGCCGGGCTCCACCCGGCAGCGTCCGGCGAGGACTTCCGCACCGGTGTGCGCTACGAGGGGCCGGACGTGCGCGGCGTGCTCGACCTGGTGCGGGCCGGGCTCGGTCCCGTACTGCTGCCCCGCTCGGCGGTGGCGGGCCGGCAGGGCGTGGCGGCGGTGCCGCTGGCCGCGCCGCGGCTGGTCCACCGCACCGAGCTCCTGCACCGCCGCGGCGGTCCCGGGGAAGCCGCCGGGGCCCTGGCCGCGCTGCTCACCGGGGACGGGGTGCCGCAGCCCGCGGCCTGACGCCCCAAGGGCTCCCTCACCCGTTCGGCTCATCGGTAATGCGCCGCCCGGGCGAGCATGCGCGGCGTGCTCGACCTGGTGCGGGCCGGACTCGGCCCCGTACTGCTGCCCCGCCCGTCGGCGGCGGTGCCGCCGGCCGCGCCGCGACTGGTCCACCGCACCGAGCTCCTCCACCGCCGCGGCGGTCCCGGGGAAGCCGCCGGGGCCCTGGCCGCGCTGCTCACCGGGGACGGGGTGCCGCAGCCCGCGGCCTGACGCCCCAAGGGCCCCCTCACCCGTTCGGCTCATCGGTAATGCGCCGCCCGGGTGAGGGGGCCACAGTCGTGGAACGGCGGCATTCGGGGTGCCCGCGCCCCATGGGAGTCCGCTCATGGGAAACGCGGGGAAGGACACCCTCCCGTCACGTCACCGACCCGCCGGGGAGCCGCGCCTCGCGGTCCCGGCCCGCCGGACCCGCCGCCGTCCCGCACCGTGGCCTGGCGGCCCCGCAGAGTGAGCATCCGGCGAAGCAACAGCGTCCTCGTTGTCCCACGGGAGGTCGAGGGTCATGAGCACTTCACCGACGACTTCACCCACGAAAACACGCGTCGTCCTGCGCATCCAGCTGCACGAGGGGATGGGCGACCAGTATGCGGCGGCGTACCACCTCGTGCACAGCGACATCGCCAAGGCCGACGGGTTCATCAGCTCGCAGCTGTGCAAATCCGTGAAGGACCCCGACTGCTGGATCGTGACCAGCGAATGGGCGTCCATGGAGCAGTACCTCGCGTTCGTCGCGAGCGAGGAGTTCACGGCCCGCCGCGCCGGCATGCGCAAGTGCGTGCTGGAGCACGACTCCTCGCAGTACTCCGTCATGGCGGAGTGACCAGGGCGGCGCACCGCCCGGGGGCCTCGGCCGTGCTGTCGGGCAGCCTCACCCCGGCTACGGTCCGAGCAGCCCGGCCACGCGAACCACGGGGCAACGCGGCGGGAGCCCCCCGGCGGCAGCCGGGGGGCTCATGTGACGACACGGCCCGGCCGTCACGTCGGCCGGGGCTCAGCGCCAGCGGTAGAGCTCCTTGAGCCGGTTCACGACGATGTTGAAACGGCCGCGGTCCAGCGCGCACGCCTCGCGCCGCATGCCCTCGTCGTGCACGCGCAGCACGCGGTCGACGTTCACCCAGGAGGCACGGCCCGACTTGTCCCAGGGGCCGGAGCCGATGGGCACCCACTCCCGGTCGTCGTTGTGCTCCTTGCTGGAGAGCTGGACGGCGAGCAGCGTTCCGGCCGGTTCGCGGGCCACGACCAGGACCGGGCGGTCCTTGCCGCGGCCGTCGTTCTCCTCGAACGGGACCCAGGTCCAGACGATTTCCCCGGGGTCGGGGTCTCCGTCGTGGTCCGGGGAGTACTCGGTGCGGACGGGACCGACCTGCTCGGGCTCGGCCTCGGTGGTCGCGCCGGGGCCGTAGCGGCCCGGGCTCTCGGTGTCATCGGTGTCTATCGAACTCACGGACCCACGCTAGCCGACAACAGGCCCCGCAGGGACAGCCCGTCCGCCGCGGCGGCCGTGACTAGGGCGGCCGGCCCCGCCAGCGGGGTGAGCACGGCCTCACCCCGCTCCGGGTCCTCGCCGAGGAGGCGCGGGCTGACCGGCTTCTCCTCGAACGCCGGGTCCACGAGCAGCAGTTGGCCCGCCGCCCGGTGCGTGTGCAGTACGGCGGACCCCGACCAGCCGGGCACGCCGGGGCCGAAGGACAGGGCCTGGTCGAGCAGCGGGCGCCCGCCGAGCGTGACGACCAGCCGGGAGACGAGCCGTCCCGGCTCCTCGCCCGCCCGGCCGAGGATCTGCTCCTCGCGCAGCACGAGCCGTGCGCCGGGGGCGAGTTCGGCCGTGGTGGTCATGCGCAGGTCGCTGCCCCCGGCCGCGATGACGGGCTCGGGCAGCCAGTGCAGTACGGCGTCCGCGCCGACGGTCAGCCGCACCTCGTAATGGGCGGGCTCCCCCGACCGGCCGGGCAGGGAGACCGTCGCCGCCGCGGCGTCCACGCGCAGCGCGGCGCCGGGCAGCACGCGCGCGTGGATCGCGAGCCGGTCGCCGCCGAGCGGCGCGCTCATGGCGCCGACGACGGTGACCCGGGCGGTGCCGCCCTCGGACGACCGGGTGCGGCGCAGCGCGATCGGGCCGTCGCCGACGAGCTCCGGCAGCGCGGTGCCGCCGCGGCCGTCGGGGGCGGCGGTGATCCGTGCGGTGGCGCGGACACCGGTCATGCGGGGACCGCGGTCCAGTCGGCGATGCGGGCGCGGATCCACTCGGCCACGGGGGCGACGCCGTCCTCGGCGACGAGCGAGGTGAAAACGACCGGCAGGTCGCCGCGTTGCGCCTTCGCGTCGCGGGCCATCCGGTCCAGGTCGGAGCCCACGTAGGGCGCGAGGTCGGTCTTGTTGACCACGAGCAGGTCGGCGGTGGTCACACCCGGTCCGCCCTTGCGTGGGATGTCGTCGCCGCCGGCCACGTCGATGACAAAGATCTGCGCGTCGACCAGGCCCTTGGAGAAGGTCGCGGTGAGGTTGTCGCCGCCGGACTCGACGAGCACGAGGTCGAGCGGGCCGAGGCGTTCCTCCAGCTCCTCGACGGCTTCGAGGTTGGCGGAGATGTCGTCGCGGATCGCCGTGTGCGGGCAGGCGCCGGTCTCCACGGCGGTGATCCGCTCGGGCGGCAGGACGGCGGTGCGGAGCAGGAAGTCGGCGTCCTCGCGGGTGTAGATGTCGTTGGTGACGACGGCGAGGGACAGCCGGTCGCGCAGCGCGCGGCACAGTGCGGCCACCGTGGCGGTCTTGCCGGAGCCGACGGGGCCGCCGAGCCCGACGCGCAGTGCGCGGCGGCCGCCGCCGGGGCGGACGGCGCTCGGAGCGGGCACGGCCTGTCCGGAGCGCTCGGGCAGCACGTGGTCGTGGTCGAGATGCATGGCGGCGTCCTAGGAGGCGAAGAGGCGTACGGGCCAGGTGGCGTGCTGCTCGGCGTACACGTCGAGCAGGGGCGCGGACGCGGCGGGCAGCGCGCCGGTGCCCTCGGTCAGGGCGCGCCGTGCCGCGGTGCCGGCCTGCCGCGCGACCTCGTCCAGGTCGGGGGCGAGCCGGGCGAGCACGGCGGTCACGGCGAACGGGTCCAGGCTCAGCAGGCGTACGGCGGCGGTGGCCGGACCGGTCACGGACTCGTAGCCCGCCACGTGGGCGGCGTCCGGCGGCGCGAGGCCCGCGGCGCGGGCGGTCAGCCCGAGGACCACGGGCTGGTGGGCGCCGCGGGGGCGGGCGGCGGCGAGCGCGTCGAGGGCGTCGGACGGCCAGGCCGCGCGGGCGGCCCTGAGGAGTTGCCGGCCGAGCCGGCGGGCGGTCGCGCGCAGCGCGGGTGAGGGGGTGCGGGCGTCGGCGGCGTCGTCCAGCGCGAGCGGGTCGAGGCCGGCGGCCGCGGCGGCGGCCAGTGCCGCCGCGACCAGTCCGGTGGTGTGCAGCCGGCCCCGGCAGAAGGACTCCAGGGTGGCGGGGCAGCGGATGCGGCCGGCCTTCACCGCCGCCTCCGCGCCGCCGGAGTGCGCGTGGCCGCCCGCGGGGAAGCGGCCGTCGGCCAGCACCAGCAGCGCGGCCCGTGTCGCGGCCGGGACGGCCCCGCCCGCTGTCTGCGTCGTCGTGGTCATGGCCGTGCTCAGAAGAGGAAGTAGCGCTGGGCCATGGGAAGTTCCGTGGCGGGGGCGGGTTCGACGACATCGCCGTCGATGCGGACGGTGAAGGTGTCGGGGTCGACCTCGACCCGCGGCATGGCGTCGTTCTCGCGCATGTCGGCCTTGGTGACCCGGCGTGTGTTGCGGATGGCGACGAACTCCTTGGCGAGGCCCAGCCGTTCCGGCAGGCCGTCGTCGAGCGCGGCGCCGGTGACGAAGTTGACGGAGTTCAGGCCCGGTGCGCGGCCGAGCGCCCCGAACATCGGCCGGGGCAGGACCGGTTGGGGCGTCGGGATGGACGCGTTGGCGTCGCCCATCTGCGCGTAGGCGATCTGGCCGCCCTTGATGACCAGTTGGGGCTTGACGCCGAAGAACGCGGGGTCCCACAGGACGAGGTCGGCGAGCTTGCCGGGTTCCACGGAGCCGATCTCGCCGTCGAGGCCCTGGGCGACCGCCGGGTTGATCGTGTATTTGGCGACGTAGCGACGTGCCCGGAGGTTGTCGGCCCGTCCGTCCCCGGGCAGCGCGCCGCGGCGCTTCTTCATCACGTGCGCGGTCTGCCAGGTGCGCAGCACCACCTCGCCGACCCGGCCCATCGCCTGCGAGTCCGAGGAGATGATCGAGATCGCGCCGAGGTCGTGCAGGACGTCCTCGGCCGCGATCGTGCCGGGGCGGATCCGGGACTCGGCGAAGGCGAGGTCCTCCGGCACGGCGGGGTTGAGGTGATGGCAGACCATCAGCATGTCGAGGTGCTCCTCGACGGTGTTGACGGTGTGCGGCCGGGTCGGGTTCGTGGACGAGGGCAGGACGTTGGGGTGCGCGACCACCGTCATGATGTCCGGAGCGTGGCCGCCGCCCGCTCCCTCGGTGTGGTACGCGTGGACGCCGCGCCCGGCGATCGCCGCGAGGGTGTCCTCGACGAATCCGGCCTCGTTCAGCGTGTCGGTGTGGAGCGCGAGCTGGGCGCCGGTGGCCTCGCACACGGTGAGGCAGGCGTCGATCGCGGCCGGGGTGGCGCCCCAGTCCTCGTGGATCTTGAAGCCGAGCGCTCCGCCGCGCAGCTGCGCGTGCATCGCCTCGTGCGAGACGGTGTTGCCCTTGCCCAGCAGGCCGATGTTGACCGGGTAGTGCTCCAGCGCGGCGAACATCCGGGCCAGGTGCCAGGATCCCGGGGTGATGGTGGTGGCCTTGGTGCCCTCGGCGGGGCCGGTGCCCCCGCCGACGAGGGTGGTGATGCCGGACGCGAGGGCCTCGTCGGCGATCGTCGGCGAGACGAAGTGGACGTGCGCGTCGATGGCGCCGGCGGTCAGGATCCTGCCGTTCCCCGCGATGACCTCGGTCTCCGGCCCGATGACCAGGTCCGGATGCACCCCGTCCATGGTCTCGGGGTTGCCGGCCTTGCCGATCGCGGCGATACGGCCGTCCCGGATGCCGATGTCGGCCTTCACCACGCCCCAGTGGTCGAGGATCACCGCCCCGGTGACGACGGTGTCGGGGGTGCCCTCGGCGCGGGTCGCCCGGGACTGCCCCATCGACTCGCGGATCACCTTGCCGCCGCCGAAGACGACCTCGTCCCCCGACCTGCCCGGCCCGCCCGACAGGTCCCTCTCCACCTCGACGAGCAGGTCGGTGTCGGCGAGCCGTATCCGGTCACCGGTGGTCGGCCCGAACAGGTCCGCGTAGACGGCGCGGGACAGCTCAGCCATCGAGGGCACCTCCGGTCTCCCCGCGCAGCCCCTCGACCACGCGGGCGCCGCCGATCGGCACGAGCTCCACCTCGACGGGAAGGCCCGGCTCGAAGCGGACCGCGGTGCCGGCCGCGACGGCCAGGCGCTTGCCGCGGGCGGCGGCGCGGTCGAAGCGCAGGCCCGGGTTGGCCTCGGCGAAGTGGTAGTGGGAGCCGACCTGGACCGGGCGGTCCGCGGCGTTGAGCACGACCAGCCGGGTGACCGGCCGGCCCGCGTTGAGCTCGACCGGTCCGTCGCCGTGGAGGATCTCCCCGGGGATCACGCGGGCCCCTGGGCGATCGGGTCGTGGACGGTCACGAGCTTGGTGCCGTCCGGGAAGGTGGCCTCGACCTGGACGTCGTGGATCATCTCGGGCACACCCTCCATGACCTCGTCGCGGGTGAGCACCTTGCGCCCGGAGGCCATGAGGTCGGCGACGGACCGGCCGTCGCGGGCGCCCTCCAGGATGTGCGAGGTGATCAGGGCGATCGCCTCGGGGTGGTTCAGCCGCAGGCCCCGGGCCCGCCTCTTCTCCGCCACGTCGGCGGCGACATGGATGAGCAGGCGTTCCTGCTCATGAGGGGTCAGTTGCACGGCCACACCTCGCAGTCGTCCCGGGTGAGCGGGTCCGCGGTCCGTACCCGGGCCGCGATGCCGCTCTCCGACAGCCGGAAGCCGCAGGCTAGTTCGGCGGCGTTTCGTCCGCGTTAACTCCCCGCTCCGGGACCGGGGTGCGGGCGGCCCGTTCCGGCAGGGCATCCCGGGCAGCATGCCACGACGGCGCAGGTCCGCCGGGTACGACACGGGCAGGCCCGGTCGGCCGGGCGCGCGGGCACGGCTCGGGCGGCCGAGCGCTCAGGTTCCGTCGTGGCGGGCGTCGGTCGTGCCGCGGTGCTCGGCGGCGATGCCGAAGCGGCGCCGTTCGCCCGTGGCGGACACCGGGGGGTGCACCGAGGAGACCGTACTGACCACGGCGTCGTCCGCCGCCTCGTCGAGTTCCTGGAGTCGTTGCAGGTCAGCGGCGGAAACGAGCGCGACGAGCGGCTTGCCGTGGCGCGTCAGGACCACCCGCTCACCGCCGTAGACGACGCGGTTGACGAGCTCGGCGAGTTCCGCTCGCGCTTGTGTCACGGGGACTTCGTGGGCCATGCTCCCCATCATAACGGGATGTACGTCCTGTACATTTTTTACATGGACGGGGGCCCTGCGCCCCCACGGAGGTGCCGCCGTGCTTCGACCGACCGCCCGCTACGTCCTGCCCGAGTTCACCGAGCGCACCAGCGAAGGGGTGCACTCCATGGATCCGTACTCCAAGCTGCTGCGGGAGCGGATCGTGCTGCTCGGCACACCCATCGACGACACGTCCGCCAACGACGTCATGGCGCAGTTGATCCACCTGGAGGCCGCCGCCCCGGAGCAGGACATCTCGCTCTACATCAACTCCCCCGGCGGGTCGCTCACCGCGATGACCGCGATCTACGACACCATGCAGTTCGTCAGCTGCGACGTCTCGACCGTGTGCGTCGGCCAGGCCGCTTCGGCCGCGGCCGTGCTGCTGGCGGCCGGGGCGCCGGGCAAGCGGCTGGCGACTCCCCGTTCACGTGTACTGATCCATCAGCCCTCCTTCACGGAGGTCGTCCAGGGCACCACCGCCGACCTCGAGATCCAGGCCAGGGAACTGCTGCGCAGCCGCGACCAGTTGGAGGAACTGCTGGTACGGCACACCGGCCGGGACCCGGAGCGGATCCGGGCCGACATCGAGCGCGACACCGTCTTCGACGCCCCGTCCGCGCTCGCGTACGGACTGGTGGACCGGCTCACCGTCAGCCGCAAGGGCGACGGCGGGACCGGCCCGCGCGCCGTGCGGTGACCGGCCGTGGTGCCCGAACTGCCGCCGCTGCCCGCGCTCACCCGCGCCGAGGGTGAGCTCATCGACACCTACCTGGAGGTCGTGGATCTGCTGGGGAGGATCAATCCCGCCCGCGTCAGGGACACCTACGGCGCGCTGCGGGCCGCCCAGGCCCTGGCGGGGCGTGCGACGGAACTGCGCGACGCGCTGACCACGATGCATCTGCGGGGGGAGCACGAGCTGCACACCACGACGATCGAGCGCGCCCTGCGCGTGCTCGACGGGGAGCGGAGAACGCGGCTGGTCACCCTGCCTCCCGCGCAGCGTGATTGATGCTCCATCACCTTGAGTGACGATCAGATCGGCCTCTCCGGCGGCCCGTCGGACGCCGGCACCGGCGCGACACGAAGTCACACCGAATGGACTCGCCCGATCGTTGTACGTCGCGTCGACACGCGATCGGTCCCGACTTGCGCGCCTCGGCCGCACACATCCGGAATCTGCCGCTCCATCGCAGGTGTTCGACTGGTTTCGAGTCGTCAGGTGAGGCTCCTGAGCCCGGAGTCCACCCGAATAGGTGAGTCGTGAAGAGACTCACATTCGACCGGATGAGTTATGTCCTGACCGGTTCTGTGGGTGACCATCCCTTCGACGACAAGCCCCCGTCATCCGGCGGGGCGGTCCGCGCGGACGCCGAGTCCTGCCGCCGTCGCGGACGCCAGGTCGACACAGAACGCAACGGCAGGAGCGGAGGACCCGAGTACGACGGGACCGGCCCACGGGCCGATTCCTTGGGGTGAAGCCGCGTCAGCGGCCGGGCATCTTCGCCTGCCCGAACCCGACAGGTCATCCTTCGCAGGCGGACGACGAAGGGTTTGCGCATGATCGCGCCATCAGCCATGTCCGCGGTTCTCTCCCGGTTCGGGGCGGTCTCCGCCCTCACGGCGGCCGCCGTCGCCGGTCCGGCGGTCCTGCCGGACATGGCCCAGCACGCCGACGCCGCCACGATCCGGGCGGAGGCTCTGAAGGTCGCGGCCTCGAAGAAGGGCGCTCCCTACCGGTACGGTGCCACCGGCCCGCGCAGCTTCGACTGCTCGGGCCTGACGCTCTACTCGTTCAAGAAGGTGGGCAGGAAACTGCCCCGCACCGCCGCCGCGCAGTACAACAGCACACGGCACCTGCACAGTTCCGACCGCACCCGCGGGGACCTGGTGTTCTTCCACTACGGGAGCAGCATCTACCACGTCGGGATATACGCGGGCCACGGGAGAATCTGGCACTCCCCCAAGCCGGGCGGCCGGGTGCGCCTGGAGAAGATCTGGACCCGCAGCGTCTGGTACGGCCGTGTGAGGTGACCGCCCGCCGCGGGGCCCGGGCCCGCCCTCCCGGGCCCCGCGAACCGGGGCCTCTCCCCGCGGTAGCCGGGGGCAGGTCACGGCAGGCCGTAGCGTGGCGCCCATGACGTTGCCGCGCCTGCTCGCCGACGCCGCCCGGGGCGTCTTCCCGCCCGCCGACGGATCGGTGACGATCGTGCCCCAGCCCTCGGCACGCGACGCCGGCGTCATCGCCTTCACGGCGCACAGCGTGGTCTTCGCCGACGCCGACCCCGCCCTGGTCCGGGATCTGCTGCCGCCCGGTGACCTGTCGGCGCCGCTCAACCCGCCGTTCCTGACGGCCCTGTGCGGGCTGCTGGGGCGCCGGGTGAACAACATCGACCTGCTGACGACGGCCACCGCCCTCCCCGGTCCGCCGCCCGGCCCCCCGCTCGCCCTGCGGGAGACCGCCGCCCGCGAGCATCCCCGTGCCGCGCGGGCGCTGTCGCACCGGGACGAGGTGCGGGTCTGGACGGTGCCCGGCGGCACCGTCGTCATCGGGCGCGGGGTGGCCGGCCGCTGGGAGATGGCCGTGGAGGTCGAGCCCGCGGCGCGCGGCACCGGTCTCGGCCGCCGGCTGGCACTGGAGGCGCGCCGGCTGGTCCCGGACGGCGGGACGCTCTGGGCCCAGATCGCGCCGGGCAACGCGGCGAGCGTACGGGCGCTGCTGGCAGCCGGCTTCACCCCCGTCGGCGCGGAGGCGCTGCTCGTACCCGGCCACGGCTGAGCGGCGGGCGGCCCCGTCGCGCGTTCACTCCACCGGTGCGGGCGCCGCCACCCACGGCAGGGTGATCCAGACGGTCTTGCCGCCCTCGTCGGTGGGGGTGACATGGAGCCGGCCCCCGGCCTCGGCGGTGAGATGCCGGATGATCACCATGCCGCGGCCGTTGTCCTGCTGGACGGCGGCCGGCAGGCGCTGGGGCCAGCGAGGATGGCTGTCGGTGACACCGATCCGCAGCTGCTCGTCGCGGTCGAGCCGGATGTCGAGGGTGAAGGTCGGCGACTGGCCGAGGGTGTGCAGGACGGCGTTGGTGGCGAGTTCGGAGACGATGAGCCGCACGGCGTCGGCATGCGACGAGTCGTCCGCCATCCCCCACTCCACCAGCAGGTCGCACACGTATCGACGGGCCGCGGGTACCGAGGCAGGGTCGCTCGGCAGGGTGACGGATACTTCCTGATGGTCTGCCATGGCGACGCTGTCCCTTTCCCGCCGTGACCGGGACTCCGGCACGCGCCTGTCCGGGCCGCACGCCCGGGCCGCCGGGGGCCGTACTTTCCGTACGGTGCCCACCGGCTTCCACGCGCCAGAGTGCCACCTATCGTGCCGTCAAACCGGTGCCACCACAGCTATATGCATATATCTGTCGCCCAAAGCGGTGAACTCTGCTACGAGAGAACGTATTTGCGCGGCAGACTTCGCCCGGGGACCGGCGGGGCATGCCGGGAACCAGGAGGTACACAGTCATGCAGCAGGTGCCGGCGGTCCGCCGCCGCAAGATCGGCTCCGAATTGCGCCGTCTCAGGGACACGGCCGGCCTGACGAGCGGCGAGGTCGCCCTCCGGGTGGGCTGGCATCAGTCCAAGGTGAGCCGCATCGAGACCGGCCGCAGCGGCGTGCGCCCGGAGGACGTGACCGCGCTCCTGGACGCGTACGGCGTCCGCGACCAGCGGCTGCGCGACATGCTCGCGGCGCTGGCCGGGGGCGAGGGCGCCCGGCGTGGCTGGTGGCACGAGTACCGCGAGGAACTCCCGGACGCCTACCGCGACTTCATCTCCCTGGAGTCCGACGCCTGCCGGGCCCGCACGCTGGAGACCACCGTGGTGCCGGGACTGCTGCAGACCCCCGACTACGCCCGCGAGCTGACCCGTTCGGTGCTGCCCCACCTGGGCCCGCGGCAGATCGCGACACTGGTCGACGTGCGTATCGCGCGGCAGGCGGTGCTGCGCGCCTCACCGCCGCTGGAGCTGTGGGCGGTGCTCGACGAGGCGGTGCTGCGGCGCCGGGTGGGGGGACCGGAAGTGATGGCGGCGCAATTGAGCCATCTTGTGGAGCTCGGTTCCCTGCCCCATGTGCATCTGCAGGTGCTGCCTTTCTCCGCCGGTGGTCATATCGGCGTCACGGGGCCTTTCGTCATCTTCTCGTTTCCGCGCATTGCTGATCTGGATGTTGTCGTTCTCGACCAGTTGACGAGTAGTCTCTATCTGGATCAGGAAGAGGACATCAGGGCGTACGGTGCCGCTTTCAACCGGCTGCGCTCCCACGCCCTGTCGAGCGAACAGTCGCTGACCTTCGTCAGCGGCATCGGCAAAGGCGCGTAAGGAGGCACACCCCCATGTCCAGCGCACTGCCTCAGTACGTTTCCTCCAGTGCGTCCCTGTTCGGAATGAATTGGCGACGCAGCAGCTACAGCACGGCGGCGAACAACTGCGTCGAGACGGCCCTCGTCCCCTCGGGGCCGCTCTCGGGACAGCTCGCCGTCCGCGACTCCAAGGATGTGCGCGGCCCGGCCCTGCTCTTCACCCCCACCGAGTGGAACGCGTTCCTGGACGCCGTGCGCACGGGAACCCTGACCGGGCGCCCCTGAGCTCAGCGGCGTGGCGGCGCCGTACGGACGATCGTCCCGACGGCGTCGCCGATCTCCCGGTCCGTCAGGTCGGCGCGCGCGGTGAGCCGCAGACGGGAGATCCCGTCCGGCACCGACGGGGGCCGGAAGCACCCCACAGCGAGCCCCGCCTCCCGGCAGTCCGCGGCCCACTGGACGGCCGCCTCCGGCGAGGGCGCCCGCACCGACACCACACACGCGTCCGGCGCGGTGGCCTCCAGTCCCGCGGCGGCGAGCCTCTTGTGCAGTTCCCGGGCCACCTCACGCACCCGCGCGGCGCGGTCCGGCTCCCGGCGCAGCAGCCGCAGCGCCCCCAGGGCGGCACCCGTGGCCGCCGGCGCCAGACCGGTGTCGAAGATGAACGTCCGCGCCGCGTTGACCAGATGCCCGATGACCCGGGCCGGGCCCAGCACCACGCCGCCCTGGCTGCCCAGCGACTTGGACAAGGTGGCCGTGCACACCAGCCCGGGGGCACCGGCGAGCCCGGCGGCGGCCGCCGCCCCACGCCCGCCGTCACCGAGGACGCCGAGCCCGTGCGCGTCGTCGACCAGCAGGGCCGCTCCCGCCTCCGCGCAGGCCGCGGCCAGTTCGCCGAGCGGGGCCGCGTCGCCGTCGACGGAGAAGACGGAGTCGGTGACGGTCACGGCGGGCCCGTCATGGCCGGACAGCGCCTTGCGCACCGCGGCGGGATCGGCGTGCGGGACGACCTCGGTGGTGGCCCGGGAGAGCCGGCAGCCGTCGATGAGCGAGGCGTGGTTGCCCGCGTCGGACACGATCAGGGTGCCCGGCTCACTGGTCAGCGCGGTCACCGCGGCGAGGTTGGCCGCGTAGCCCGAGGCCAGCACCAGGGCCGCCTCGAAGCCGCAGAAGGCAGCGAGTTCGGCCTCCAGCTCGGCGTGCAGCTCGGTGCTGCCGGTCACCAGCCGTGAGCCGGTGGACCCGGCGCCCCAGCGCAGGCACGCGTCGGCACCCGCGCGGGTGACCTCCGGGTGCCGGGCCAGGCCCAGGTAGTCGTTGGAGGCGAGGTCGAGCAGCGGCGACCGGGCCGGCCGGGGCCGCAGGGTGCGCACCAGCCCCGCCGCGCCGCGCCGTTCGGCGTGCGCGTCGATCCAGTCGAACGGGTCGCGGGCCATGGTCGTCCCCGGGGTCGGTGTGCGATGTCTCCAGCACCGTAGTCTGCCCTGCCGGTTTGCACGGTGTGGTGATCCACACACCCTGCGCGAGTGGTCTTGTGGGGTGCCTCATTGGCCGATGGTCGCCGCGTGCGCCAGGATCGCGGCATGGATCTGCTCAATGGGTTGGTGGAGAAGGGGCTGCGCCGCGAGCTGCCCACGCGCGAGGAGGCTCTCGCCGTGCTGGCCGGCTCCGACGACGAACTGCTCGACGTGGTGGCCGCGGCCGGCAAGGTGCGCCGCGCCTGGTTCGGCCGGCGCGTGAAGCTGAACTACCTGGTGAATCTCAAGTCGGGGCTCTGCCCCGAGGACTGCTCGTACTGCTCGCAGCGGCTGGGCTCCGAGGCCGGCGTGCTCAAGTACACCTGGCTGAAGCCCGAGGAGGCGGCGGCCGCCGCGGCGGCGGGGGTCGCCGGCGGCGCCAAGCGGGTGTGCCTGGTGGCCAGCGGACGCGGGCCGACCGACCGCGACGTGGACCGGGTCTCGAAGACCATCGAGGCCATCAAGGGTGAGAACGAGGGCGTGGAGGTCTGCGCCTGCCTCGGCCTGCTCTCCGAGGGACAGGCCGGCCGGCTGCGCGGCGCGGGCGCCGACGCGTACAACCACAACCTGAACACCTCCGAGTCGGTCTACGGCGACATCACCACCACGCACACCTACGCCGACCGCGTCGACACCGTGCAACAGGCCCAGGCGGCGGGGCTGTCCGCCTGCTCCGGCCTGATCGCGGGCATGGGCGAGAGCGACGAGGACCTGGTCGACGTCGTGTTCGCGCTGCGGGAACTGGACCCGGACTCGGTGCCCGTCAACTTCCTCATCCCCTTCGAGGGCACGCCGCTGGCCAAGGAGTGGAACCTCACCCCGCAGCGCTGCCTGCGCATCCTCGCGATGGTGCGCTTCGTCTGCCCCGACGTGGAGGTCCGCATCGCCGGAGGCCGCGAGGTGCATCTGCGCACCATGCAGCCGCTGGCGCTGCACCTGGCCAACTCGATCTTCCTGGGCGACTACCTCACCAGTGAGGGCCAGGCCGGCCAGGCCGATCTCGACATGATCGCGGACGCCGGCTTCGAGGTGGAGGGCGCCGGTACGGTCACCCTCCCCGGTCACCGCGCCGATGCCGCGGGCGCGGTGGCGGCCGCCGGCTGCGGCTCGCACGGCGCCTCGGACGGCGGCGGTTGCGGGCCCTGCGGCGGCCGCGCGGAAAGCGCCCCGGTACCGGCGGGTGCCGCGCGCACCGACCTGGTGGCGGTCCGCCGCCGCGGCACCGGAACGGACCTGCCGCCCAATGCCTGAACCGCTCACCGCCGGCGAGCTCCTGGCCCTGGACCGGGAGCACGTCTGGCATCCGTACGGACCGATGCCGGGCCGCCAGGAACCGCTCGTCGTCGCCTCCGCGGCCGGGGTCCGGCTGCGGCTGGCCGAACCGGTCGAGGGCGTGACCGAGCTCGTCGACGGCATGTCCTCCTGGTGGTCGGCGATCCACGGGTACAACCACCCGGTGCTCAACGAGGCGGCCCGCGGCCAGCTGGACCGCATGAGCCACGTCATGTTCGGCGGGCTCACGCACGAGCCCGCCGTCCGGCTCGCCGCCCGTCTGGTGGAGATCACCCCCGAACCGTTGCGGCATGTCTTCCTCGCCGACTCCGGCTCGGTGTCGGTCGAGGTCGCCGTCAAGATGTGCCTCCAGTACTGGCGCTCCCTCGGGCGGCCCGCCAAGCAGCGCCTGATGACCTGGCGCGGCGGCTACCACGGCGACACCTGGCAGCCGATGTCCGTGTGCGACCCCGAGGGCGGCATGCACGGGCTGTGGTCGGGGGTGCTGCCCCGCCAGGTCTTCGCCGACGCCCCGCCGGCCGCGTACGAGGAGGCGTACGCCGACCACCTGCGGGAGACCGTCGCCCGGCACGCGCACGAGCTCGCCGCGGTCGTCGTGGAGCCCGTGGTGCAGGGCGCGGGCGGTATGACCTTCCACTCCCCCGCGTATCTGCGAGTGCTGCGCGAGGCGTGCGACGAGCACGACGTGCTGCTGGTGTTCGACGAGATCGCCACCGGATTCGGGCGGACGGGCACGCTCTTCGCCGCCGAGCAGGCGGGCGTCTCCCCCGACGTCATGTGCGTCGGCAAGGCCCTGACGGGCGGGTACCTCACGATGGCCGCGACGCTGTGCACCGCGCGCGTCGCCGACGGGATCTCCCGGGGCGAGGTCCCCGTCCTCGCCCACGGCCCCACCTTCATGGGCAACCCGCTGGCGGCGGCCGTCGCCTGCGCCTCCGTCGACCTGCTGCTCGGGCAGGACTGGGCGCAGGAGATCAAGCGCATCGAGGCCGGACTACGGGACGGGCTCGCGCCCGCGGCCGCACTCCCCGGGGTGCGGGACGTACGGGTGCTGGGCGCGATCGGGGTCGTCCAGCTCGACAAGGCCCTCGATGCGGCTGCCATGGCGACCGTCACGCGGGCCGCCGTCCGCGGGGGGGTATGGTTGCGCCCGTTCCGGGACTTGATCTACACGATGCCCCCGTACGTGACGGGGAACGAGGACGTCGCGCGCATCTGCGCGGCGGTGTGCGCGGCGGCGGAGGCGGCATGACGGTGTTGTTCGTGACCGGTACGGGCACGGAGATCGGCAAGACGGTGGTCTCGGCGGCCATCGCGGCGACCTCGCTCGCAGTGGGCGCCAGCGTCGCCTACCTCAAGCCCGCGCAGACCGGCCTCGGTCCCGACGAGCCGGGGGACGCCGCCGAGGTGACGCGGCTGGCGGGGTACGAGCTCACCGGAGTCGAACTCGCCCGCTACCCGGACCCCCTGGCCCCGGCCACGGCGGCCCGGCGGGCCGGCCAGCCGTCCGTGGGACCCGGTGAGATCGCCGAGGCGGCCGCGAAGCTGGCGGCCGTCCACGACATCGTGCTGGTCGAGGGCGCGGGCGGGCTCCTGGTGCGGTTCGACGAGGAGGGCTCCACGCTGGCGGACGCGGCGAAGATGCTGGGCGCACCGGTTCTCGTCGTCGCCCCGGCCGGGCTGGGCACGCTCAACACGGCCGCCCTCACCGCGGAGGCGCTGCGGGCCCGCGCGCTGGCGTGCGCCGGCTTCGTGATCGGCAGCTGGCCCGGCGACCCGGACCTGGCGGCGCGCAGCAACCTCGCCGACCTCCCGGTCTGCACCGGCGCCCCGCTGGTCGGCGCCGTCCCCGCCGGGGCCGCCGAGCTCACGCCGGAGGCATTCCAGCAGGCCGCGCCGGGCTGGATCGCCCCCCGCATCGGCGGTCTGTGGGACGTGGACGCGTTCACCGCCGTCTGGAGCTCCATCATCTGACGGCACGTCGGTTCCGGGGCGGGGCGCGCTCGCGCTCCCGCCCCTCGGAAGGAACCGCGCGCGAGGAGGCATGGCGGCCCCGCTCCGGCGGCACAATCCGGAAGAGGGGGGCACGACGAGGCAAAGGGGACCTGCCATGCCCATCCGTTCCGGCGCGATGCACGAGCCCGTCCACCACCCGCTGTTCGCCCGCTTCTACGCCCGCTGCGCCCGGGGCGCCGAGACCCGTATGGGCCTGGCGGAGCTGCGGGGGGAACTGCTGGCCGGACTGTCCGGCCGGGTGATCGAGATCGGTGCCGGCCCGGGGCTGAACTTCCGTCACCTGTCTTCTCCCAGGAGGCCCCGGCCTTCAGGCCAGGGGGAAGGGGTGCATGGGTCGGAGCCGCGAAGCGGCGGAGTTGTTGGCGCATCTGTCCTGACCTGCACTCTCTTTCGTTGTCAGTGGGGACTGTTACGTTCCGTGGCATGACGACTGCGGAGGTAGCCGGGCGGGGGTTCGGACATGCCCGATACACCTTCCGGCTGCGCGTGTCGTCCACGGCGCGTGCCGGTCTGGAGGCGGAGTGGGCGCGGTGCCGGTGGGTGTGGAACGAGTGCGTGGCCGTGTCCCGCAAGATCCACGCCCTGAACCGGACCTCCACGCAGAAAACCACGTGCGGCCCGGCGCAGCTCGACAAAATGCTGACCGAGGCGAGAGGGTCGACAGCGTGGCTGCGGAACGGCAGTTCCGTTGCGCAGCAGCAGACGATCCGGGACTTCGCCAAGTCCCGCGCCAAGGCGTTGAAGGACATCACGGCGCGGCTTCCGATGCGACAGCGAGCCGGGATGCCCCGCATCAAGCGCAAGCGCCAGGCCGACCCGACGCTGAACTACACCACCCGCGGATTCCGGCTCAAGGACAGGCGCCTGCACCTTGCGGGCGGCATCGTGCTGACGGTGGTGTGGTCCCGCGACCTGCCCGCCGCCCCGACGTCGGTCCGCGTCCACCAGGACAGCCTCGGCCACTGGTACGCCAGTTTCGTCGTCGCCGTCCAGGTGCAGCCGCTGCCCGCCACGGGAGCGGTGATCGGTATCGACTGGGGGGTGCGCGAGACCGCGACCACGACCAGCGATCTCCACGACCTGCCCCACGCCCAGCACGGCAAGAGTGCCGCGGCGAAGCTCGCCCGCTATCAGAAGATGATGGCCCGGCGCCGCACCCCGAAGGGCGAGCCCGACAGCGGCGGTTACCGCAGGGCTCGCCGGGCCGCGGCAAAGGTGTCGAAGAAGATCGCGCGCCAACGGCAGGACACGGGTCGTAAGTGGGCCAAGCAGGTCGTCCGTGACCATGACGCGATTGCGGTCGAGGACTTCCGGCCGAAGTTCTTGGCGAAGTCCAGCATGGCCCGTAAGGCGGCGGACGCGGCGATCGGGGCCACGAAGGCGGCGCTGATCGAGATGGGCCGCAAGCACGGGCGGGACGTCCGACTCGTACATCCCGCGCACACCACCATGGACTGCGCATCGTGCGGAGCGAGAACCAAGCACGCACTTCCTCTTTCAGAACGTACCTACACCTGCACCCCGTGCGGAACCGTGTCCCCCAGGGACAAGAACTCCGCCCGCGTGATGCTGGTCCGGGCTGGTCTCAACCCGGCTGGTGCCGATCGTGTAAGAGCTGACGGACCGCTGGTCCCCAGCCCACGTGAGCCAGGAATCCCCGTCCCTTAGGACGGGGAGGATGTCAATATCCGCGCACGGTCGCGGAGGTCGTGGCCATCGAACCCGAACGGCATCTTCGCCGGCTCGCCGCCGATGAGGCACGGCGGGCGCAGGTGCCGGTGGATGTGGTGCCGGGTGTCGCGGAGGCCCTGCCGGTCAAGACCGAGGGTTTTGACGCGGCGGTCTCCTCGCTGGTGATGTGCTCCGTGCGGGACCATGCGCGGGCGCTCGGCGAGTTGCTGCGCGTCCTGCGGCCGGGCGGTGAACTGCGGCTGCTGGAGCACTGCCGCGCGACGGGCCGCGGGGCGGCGGCGGCGCAGTGGGCGGCGGACCACACGTTCTGGCCGCTGCTGTTCGGGGGCTGCCGGACGGGGCGCGACACTCCCGCGGCCGTGCGGGCGAGCGGCTTCGAACTGCTGGAGCTGCGCCGTTTGCGCATTCCGGAGCGCGGGCTGCCGGTGCCGAGCTCGCCGCACGTCCTGGCCACGGCACGCCGTCCGGGCTGATCTTGCCCGCTGTACCTACTGGTATGTACAGTCATCCGCGTGGACACCCCGGACCGGTTGATCGAGAGCACCCGCGAACTGCTGTGGGAACGCGGCTACGTCGGCACCAGTCCCAAGGCCATCCAGCAGCGCTCGGGTGTCGGCCAGGGCAGCATGTACCACCACTTCTCCGGAAAGCCCGACCTCGCGCTCGCCGCCGTGCGGCGCACCGCCGCGGAGATGCGGGCGCTGGTCGAGGAGCAACTGGGCGGGCCCGGCACGGCCGTCGAGCGGATCACCCGCTACCTGCGGCGCGAACGCGAGGTGCTGCGCGGCTGCCCCGTGGGAGGGCTCACCCAGGACCCGGAGATCGTCTCCAGCCCGCGGCTGCGCGCCCCGGTGGACGAGACCTTCGAGTGGCTGCGCGGCCGGATCGCCGACGTCCTCGCCGACGGCCAGGCGCACGGCGAACTCGCCCCCGGGCTCGACGCCGACGACATCGCCGCGACCGTGGTCGCCGTCCTCCAGGGCGGCTACGTGCTCGCCCGCGCGGCCGGCTCGGCGGCGCCCTTCGACCAGGCCGTCAGCGGAGTGCTGGCGCTGCTGTCCCACCACTCCTAGGGAGCCCCGCGCCGTGTACGCGATGCAGTACGAGATCACCCTGCCCGCCGACTACGACATGGGCATCATCCGGGACCGCGTGGCCGGTCGCGGCCGCCTCACCGACGCGTACGAGGGCCTGGGCTTCAAGGCCTACCTGGTGCGGGAGCGCGGCACCGACGGCTCGCCGGTCAACCAGTACGCGCCCTTCTACCTGTGGGGTGACACCGCCGGGATGAACCGCTTCCTGTGGGGCGGCGGCGGCTTCGGGGGCATCGTCGGCGACTTCGGCCGCCCCGGCGTGCACCACTGGACCGGCGCCGCGTTCCGGCCCGGCCCGGCGCACGGCTCCGCGCCCCGGGCGGCGAGCCGCCTGCGCGAGCGCCTGCCCGAGGGCGCCGACCCGCGCGAACCGGTGGCCCGTGCGCTGCGGCGCTGGGAGGAGCGCTGCACCGCCCCCGGTGTCCACGCGGCGCTGCTCGCGGTCGACCCCCGGCACTGGGAGATCGTCCAGCTCACCCTGTGGGAGGACGCGGTGGCGGGCGACGACCCGGACCGCTACGCGCTCCTGCACCTGTCTGCGCCGCACTGGCGGGACCTGCCCGTCGGCAGCCGGTGGCCGCGGGACTGACGCGCGCCGCCGCCGTTCAGGCGCTCCAGCCGCGCAGTACCTCGGCGATCTCCAGCACATCGGCGGTGCCGCTCTTGACCAGCCGGGCCAGTTCCCGCACTCGCTCCGGCGAGGTGACGACCTTCAGCCCGCTCGCGACCAGGTAGGCGTACGCCACGGCCGAGGCGAACATGACGTTGGACCGCTCCAGGGCGGGGACGTGCACCAGCAACTGCATGAGGGCCGCGGCGCACTCATGGGGGTCGCCGTACACGGGCACGCCGAATATCTCGGCCTCGTGCCGGCTGACCGCGGCGACGAGCGCGCCCCAGTCGGCGACCTGGGGGTCGCCGGGTGTGTTGTGCTCGGCGACCATGAGCAGCCAGGCGAGATCGATCCGCAGGGTCAACGGCGGCCTTCGTGCTCCGCGCCGAACTCCTCGGCGAAGACGGACTCGTACTGCTTCATGAAGTCGGCGGCCGCCTCGACGAAGGTCCGCCCGTTCTCGCCCGCGTCCTGCTGGACGAGTTCCTCGATGTAGCGGTTCACACTGATCCCCCGCTGCGCGGCCCGTTCCCGGGCGGTCGCGGCGGTGGTCTCGTCGACCCGCACGTTCAACTGGGTCTTGGCCATACCAACAGGCTAGCGCCGAGGTGCTAGCAGTGACAAGTGCCCCTTACACGGACGATCCGGAGCGCGACCGCCGGACGATGCACACGCGCCCGCGACGACCTACTCTCGCCCCATACGACAGCACGCACATCGGCATGATGGGGGACAAGCGTGTCGACACCGGCAACACCGCCGACAACCGGCACAGAGGACACCGTGACGGGCGCCGGGCCGGCCGCCCGGGCCGTGGCACTGACCAAGGCGTACGGAACGGGCGAGACCCGCGTGGTGGCACTGGACGCGGTGGACGTGGACATCCAGCGGGGCCGGTTCACCGCCGTCATGGGGCCGTCGGGCTCCGGAAAGTCCACGCTGATGCACTGCCTGGCGGGGCTGGACTCGGTCACCTCCGGGCAGGTGTGGATCGGCGGCACCGAGATCACGCGCCTGGGCGAACGGCAGCTGACGCGTCTGCGCCGGGACCAGGTCGGCTTCGTCTTCCAGGCCTTCAACCTGCTGCCGACGCTGACCGCCGCGGAGAACATCACGCTGCCCATGGACATCGCCGGCCGCAGGCCCGACCAGGAGTGGCTGGACCGCGTCATCGACACCCTGGGCCTGCGCGACCGGCTCCGGCACCGCCCGGCGCAGCTGTCCGGCGGACAGCAGCAGCGCGTCGCGTGCGCCCGCGCGCTCGCCTCCCGCCCGCAGCTGATCTTCGCCGACGAGCCCACCGGCAACCTTGACTCCCAGTCGGGCGCGGAGGTGCTGCGCTTCCTGCGGGAGGCCGTGGACCGGCTGGGCCAGACCGTGGTGATGGTGACCCACGACCCCACCGCGGCCGCCCACTCCGACCTGGTGCTCTTCCTCAACGACGGGCGCATCGTCGACGACCTGGCCCGGCCCTCGGCCGACGGCGTGCTGGAGCGGCTCAAGCGCTTCGACGCGCTGCGGAAGCAGGGCTAGGACCCTCCCGTGCTCCGGGCGACGCTCCGCAGCTTCCTGGCCCACAAGGGCCGGCTGCTGCTGTCCGCGCTCGCCGTCCTGCTGTCGGTGGCGTTCGTCACCGGCAGCATGATCTTCTCCGACACCGTCAACCGCACCTTCGACCGGCTCTTCGCCTCGACCGCGGCCGATGTGACGGTGGGTCCGCCCGAGGCGTTCGCCGAGAAACAGAACTACGCGTCGGGCCAGGTGGCCACCCTCCCCGCGTCGCTGCTGTCCAAGGTCAGGGCCGTGCCGGGCGTCGCCGACGCGCGCATCGACGTCACCGTCCAGAACATCACCGTCGTCGACGCGCGGAACCGCCCCGTCGGCCCGACGACCGGGGCGCCCACCCTGGCCACCAACTGGTCCGGCAATCCGCGCAGTCCGGTCCGGCTGACCAGCGGCCACGCGCCGCACGGCGACCGCGAGGCGCTGATCGACGCCGACACCGCGGCCAACCGCGGGCTGCGGATCGGGGACACCCTGCGCGTGCTCGCGCAGCCGGGCGCCTTCCCCGTACGGCTCGTCGGCATCGCCACGTTCACCACCACCAACCCGGGCGCGGCCCTGCTGTTCGTGGACACGCCCACCGCGCAGACCCGTCTGATCGGCCGGGCCGGAACCGCGACCTCGGTGGCCGCCGACTCCGCGCCCGGCGTGTCCGACGCGACGCTGAAGCGGCGGATCGCCACCGCTCTGGGCCCCGGCTGGACATACACGACGCAGGCCGAGCAGGCGAAGTCGGCCGCCGAGTCCCTGGCGACGTTCCTCGACGTGATCAAGTACGTGATGCTGGGCTTCGCCGGGATCGCGGTCCTCGTCGGCGTCTTCCTGATCGTCAACACCTTCTCCATGCTCGTCGCGCAGCGCACGCGCGAACTCGGGCTGCTGCGGGCGCTGGGCGCGGACCGGCGGCAGGTGCGGCGCTCGGTACTGGTGGAGGCGGCGCTCCTCGGCCTGGCGGGGTCCACCCTCGGACTGCTGTGCGGGGTCGGGCTGGCGTCCGGGCTGATCCGGCTGCTGGGGGCGTTCGGGATGAACGCCGGCGCCTCGCACATGGTGCTGCGCCCCCTGGTGCCCGCGGCGGCGTACGCGATCGGGCTGGTGGTGACGCTCGTCGCGGCCTATCTGCCGGCCCGCCGGGCCTCGCGGGTCTCCCCCATGGCCGCGCTGGCCGACGTCGAGGTCACCGACGGCGACCGGTCGCTGCGGGGGCGGGCGATCGCCGGCGGGCTCCTCGCCCTGCCGGCGGCGGCCGCACTCGCGGGCGCGGCCGCCGCCCGGACGATCGGTGCCGCCGCGTCCTTCCTCGGCCTGGGCATCGGGCTCTCGCTCATCGCCGCGGTGGTGGCGGGCCCGCTGCTCGTGCGCCCCGTCATCCGCGTGGTGGGCGGCGGGCTGCCGCGGTTGTTCGGGCCCGTGGGGCGGATGAGCCAGCGCAACGCGCTGCGCAATCCGCGGCGCACCGGCGCGACGGCCTCGGCGCTCATGATCGGGCTCGCGCTGGTGACCGGCATGTCGATGGCGGGGACCTCGATGGCCACCTCCTTCGACCGCGAGATCGACAAGGCGCTCGGCGCCGACTTCGTCGTCCAGGGCGACCACTTCGCGCCCTTCTCCCCCGCCGTCACCCAAGCGGTGCGCGCGGTGCCGGGCGCCGGCCAGGTCGTCCCGATGCGCTATGTGCCGCTCCTCGTCACCCTGCCCGGCGGCCGCACCGCCCGGCTCACCGGCGCCGCCATCGGCCCGGGCGCCGACGACGTGCTCCATCTCGACTACGCCCGCGGCGACACCGCCCGGGCACTGGCCCCGGACAGCGTCTCGCTCTCCCAGGAGTACGCGGCCCGGCACGGACTGCGGATCGGCAGCAGGCTGCCGGTGCGGTTCGCCGACGGGCGCAGGGCCACGTTCACCCTGAGGGCGCTGACCACCAGCCAGGGCACCGTGTTCGGCGACGACGCCACCTTGACCATGGGACTCGCCACCGCCGAGCGCCATCTGCCGCGCAGCCAGGACGCCGCCCTGTACGTCAACGCCGCGCCCGGCACGTCGAAACCGGCGCTCCGGGCCCAACTGGAGAAGGCGCTGACGCCCTATCCGCAGGTCGAGGTCCGCGACCAGGCGGACTACAAGAAGCTCGTCCGCACCCAGATCTCCGTGCTGCTCACCCTCGTCTACGCGCTGCTGGGGCTGGCGATCCTCATCGCGGTCCTCGGCGTCGTCAACACCCTCGCCCTGTCCGTGGTCGAGCGCACGCGCGAGATCGGGCTGCTGCGGGCCATCGGCCTGTCCCGCCTCCAGCTCCGGCGCATGATCCGCCTGGAGTCGGTGGTGATCGCCGTGTTCGGCGCGGTCCTGGGCCTCGGGCTCGGCCTGGTGTGGGGAGTGGTGACCCACGAGGTGCTGGCCCTGAAGGGCATCCGGGCGCTCACGGTCCCCTGGACGACCGTCGGCGCGGTCATGGCCGGCTCGGTGCTCGTCGGCCTGGTGGCCGCCCTGCTCCCGGCGCTGCGCGCCTCGCGGATGAACGTGCTGGCGGCCATCGCGCACGAGTGACGGCGTGCGCCGTGCGGTGTCCGGGGCGGGGCGTCGGACACCGCCCAGCAGGGCAGGCTCGGCACCTTCGCGCTCAACGCCGCCCGCCCTTCTGGACGAACGGCCGGAACCGGGCCTTGGCGCGGGCTGCGTACGCGAGGAGTTCGGCATCCGCGGGTGTCGTCGCGTTCACCGAGGCGCAGCCCGCTCCCGGCGCGGACGACGGCGCTCCGCACCTGCTGCCCGCCCCCGCGAGGGACGAACGGGTCGCCGCGGCGCACGTTCGAGGCCCCCGACCGGCAGATCGCCGTGCGGCTGACCGATCCGCAAGGAGCAGCGCCGCGCCGGGGCTTCCGGGAGCCCACGGCCGAGGACTTCGCCCGCGTGATCGCGGAACCGCGCCGGAACGGCACGTAAAACCCTCGACCGGCGCCGGGACGGCCTGCTTGGGTGGGGGCGTGAACGATCTGCGGATACGCGGCGCGGCACCTGCCGACGCCGAAAGGGTGCTGGCCTTCTGGAAGGACGCCGCGGAGGGCACCACCGTCAGCGACGACCTGGCCGGGGTGCGCGGGCTCATCGCGCGCGACCCCGAGGCACTGCTCCTCGCCGAACGCGACGGGGAACTCGTCGGCACCGTGATCGCCGGCTTCGACGGCTGGCGCTGCCACCTGTACCGCCTGGCCGTGCACCCGCAACGGCGCCGGCAGGGCGTCGCGACCGCGCTGCTGGCCGCGGCCGAGGCACGTTTCACCGCGTTCGGCGGCCGCCGCGGGGACGCGATGGTGCTGGTGCGCAACGAGCGGGCCCACCATGCCTGGCGGTCGGCGGGCTACCTGCCGAACGAGGAGTGGCGGCGCTGGACCAAGCCGCTGGTCGGCGTGCGCCCGCCCGGCCCGCCTGCCGCCGGGTAGCGCGCCCGGACCGCGCGGGCTCGCGCCGCCTCCCCCGACGGCAGCAAAATCGCGCGCGCCACCGTCCGCTGACCGATCATGGGGTCGAGGTGTCCCGATGACCGAAGTGCTCCTGCTGGCCGTCGCGCTGCTGCTCACCCTGGCGTGTGCGGTCTTCGTCGCCGCGGAGTTCTCGCTGACCACCGTCGAGCGCGCCGATCTGGAGCGCGCTGCGCGGGCCGGTGAGCGGGGCGCGTCCGCGGCGCTGCGTGCCGTGCGCACCCTGACGCTGCAGTTGTCCGGGGCCCAGCTCGGCATCACCGTCACGGGCCTGGTGATCGGCATGCTGGCCGAGGGCTCCATCGCGAAGCTGCTGGCCGGGCCCCTGCGTGCGCTCGGGATGCCGCGGTCGGCGGCGTCGTCGCTGGCGCTGGTCCTGGGCACGGCGGTCTCGACGGTCGTGCTGATGGTGGTCGGCGAACTGGTCCCGAAGAACTGGGCGATCTCCCGCCCGTTGCCGGTCGCCAGGGCCGTCGCCCCCGCGCAGCGGGCGTTCACCACCGCCTTCGGCCCGCTCATCCGGCACCTCAACAACTCGGCCAACCGCATCCTGCGGCGCCTGGGCATGGAGCCCGCGGAGGAGCTCGCGTCGGCCCGCAGCCCGGAGGAGCTGGTCGCGCTGGCCCGGCACTCGGCGCGGGCCGGGGCCCTGGAGGCCGACACCGCCGAACTGTTCGTCCGCACCCTGGGCCTGGCGGAGCTGACCGCCGAGAACGTCATGACCCCCCGCGTCCAGGTCGCCTCCCTGGACGAGCGCGCGAGCTGCCAGGACGTCGCCGACGCGACCCGGGCGACCGGCCTGTCCCGCTTCCCCGTGCACCGGGGCGGCTTGGACGACGTCATCGGCATCGTCCACATCAAGGACGTGCTGGCCGTGCCGGCCGAGCGCCGGCCGGGCCATCCGCTGACGCCGCTGCTGCGCGAGCCGCTGCTGGTGCCCGAGTCGCTGACCGTGGACCGGCTGCTGGACCGGCTCGCCGGGGACACGGGCATGGCGGTGGTCATCGACGAGTACGGGGGCACGGCCGGGGTCGTCACCCTGGAGGACATCGTCGAGGAGGTCGTCGGCGAGGTGCGGGACGAGCACGACCCGCAGGAGACGCCCGACCTCGCCTTCGTCCACCGGGACCGCACCGGCCGCCGGGTCTACGACGCCGACGGCGCCACGCGCACCGACCAGCTGGCCCGGATCGGCCTGCGGGCGCCCGAGGGTCCGTACGAGACGCTGGCCGGGCTGATCGCGGAGCGGCTCGGCCGGATCCCCGTCACCGGGGACGTCGCCGAGGCCGCCGGGTGGGTGCTGGAGGTCACCGACGACACCGGGCGCCGGGCCGCCCAGGTGCGGCTGATCTCCCCGCCGCCGGGCGAGGGCGCACCTGCCGGCGGGGATGCGGCGGCGCCGGGGGACGGGACCGGCGACGGCGCGGCGGGGGTGCGATGACCTTCCTGCAGATCCTCGTCGGCCTGCTGACGCTGGTGGTGAACGCGTTCTTCGTCGGCGCCGAGTTCGCCATGATCTCCGTGCGGCGCAGCCAGATCGAGCCCCGCGCGGAGGCCGGGGAACGCGGCGCGCGACACGTCCTGTGGGGACTCCAGCACCTGTCGCCGCTGCTGGCCGCCGCGCAGCTGGGCATCACGCTGTGCACCCTGGTGCTGGGCATCGTGGCCGAGCCCGCCATCGAACACCTGCTGTCCCCGCTGTTCCAGGCGCTGCACGTGCCGGAGAACGCGGTCCATGTCGCGTCGTTCGCGATCGCGCTGACGCTCGCCACGTACGCGCACATGCTGCTGGGCGAGATGGTGCCGAAGAACATCGCGCTCGCCGAGCCCGAGCGCACCGCGCTGGCGCTCGGGCCGCCGCTGGTGACGCTGGCACGGGCGCTGCGCCCGGTGATCTTCACGATCAACGCGTTCGCCAACGGGCTGCTGAAGCTGTTGCGGGTGGAGCCGAAGGACGAGGTCGCGGCCGTGTTCTCCGACGACGAGCTGGCCCGGATGGTCACCGATGCCGGGGCCGCGGGACTGCTGGACGAGCGGGCCGCGATCCGGCTGCAGGACGCCCTCGAACTGGGCCGCCGGCCGGTGGGCGAGGTCGTGGTGCCTGCCGACCGGGTGGTGGTGGCGCGCTCGGACATCAGCCCGGAGGGGCTGGAGCGGCTGAGTGCGCGCTCGGGGTTCTCCCGCTTCCCGGTCACCGAGGAGTCCGGCCGCGTCCTGGGCTACCTGCATGTCAAGGACGCCCTCGCCTGCGGTCCGGCCCGCCGCGACCTGCCGTTCCCGCGCGCCGCGATCCGGCGCATCACCCGCGTGGGCGCGGCGACGCCGCTGGACGACGTCCTGGCCGCGATGCGGGCCAGCGGCGCGCACCTGGCGGCGGTGGTCGACGACCAGGGGCGGGGCATGGGCCTGGTGACGATGGAGGACGTGCTCAAGCAGCTGATGGGGCACGCACCGGCCCCCTGAAGCAGCCTCGGAGCGGCCCGGTAGGATCACGGCCGCCATGGAGATGACCGCCACCCACACCAGCTTCGTCGCGCTCGGCGACTCCTTCACCGAAGGCATGTCGGACGCCCTGCCGAACGGCACCTACCGCGGCTGGGCCGACCTGCTCGCGGGCCGGCTCGCCGCCCACAGCCCCGACTTCCGCTACGCCAATCTGGCCGTGCGGGGCAAGCTCATCCAGCAGATCGTCGACGAGCAGGTCGAGACCGCGGCCTCGATGGGCGCGGACCTGGTGACGCTGGTCGGCGGTCTGAACGACGTGCTGCGGCCCAAGTGCGACGTCCCGCGGGTGTGCGCGCTGCTGGAGGAGGCCGTCGAGCGGCTGGCGCCGAGCTGCGGGCAGCTCGTCCTGATGCGCAGCCCCGCCCGCCGTGGCCCGGTCGCGGCGCGTTTCCAGCCGCGTATGGAGGAGCTGTTCGCCTTCATCGACCAGCTGGCCGCCCGGCACGGCGCCCTCGTCGTCGACCTGTACGGCGCGGACGTGCTGGGCGACCCCCGCCTGTGGGCGGACGACCGGCTGCACCTGGACGAGGAGGGCCACCGCCGGGTCGCCGAGGCGGTCTGGCAGACCCTCGGCCACACCCCGCGCTTCGACTGGACCGAGGCCCTGCCCGTCGGGATCAAGCCTCCCTGGACGGCCCGCCGGACGGCCGACCTGCGCTTCACCCGGCAGCACCTGGTGCCGTGGATCGGCCGCCGCCTCACCGGCCGCTCCTCCGGCGACGGCCTGGCCCCCAAGCGCGCGGAACTGCTCCCCCTCCCGTCCGCCGAGGCCTGAGCGGCGGCCCGGGGCGGGGCCCTCACCACTCCTCCGGGGGCACCGGCCGGTCCGCGGCGACGTACCGGCTCAGTACCTCTTGGCTGTCCGGAGTGAAGACCTGCCGTCGCATGAAGCCCGACAGTTCGCTCCTGGTCATCCAGTCGTGCCAAACGACCTCGTCCCCGTCGGGCCTGACCCGGCCGAGGACAACGGCCTCGTGGATCGCGAGCCAGTGAGGGCTCAGGCCGCCAAGGCTCAGGAACTTGACCACGAGGCGAACCGGCACCTGGACCCCCAGCTCCTCCCCCAGCTCGCGGGCTGCCGCAGCTTTGTACGACTCGCCCACGGCGACGGCACCGCCGACCGCGACCTCGTAGTGCCCCGGGAAGCGGGACACCTGCCCGGAACGCCGGTGGACGAGGAACCGTCCCTCTCGATCGCGACACATCGTCACGGCGATCCGGTGCAGCCAACCCCGGCGGACAGCCTCGGCGCGGCGCACCACAGCCACCACGAGATCGCGTTCATCGACCTGTTCGACCCACTCGTCCATGGGCCGACGATCGCAGCCCCCTCTGACACCACAGCGACGTCCGCCGCCTGATGTGCGAAGCCGACCCGTCTCGGAACACCGCACCGACCTCGCGCGGACGCACCACCAAGTCGACGGCTGAGCGTTTCTGACCTGGCCTTTCCACTCCCCCATGGGCGTGGGCGGCAACCATGGACGCCGGGTAAACTCTCGCTACGTGACTTCCAAGCCCCGCATCCCCGACGTCCTGGCCGGCCGCTACGCATCCGTGGAGCTCGCCACCCTGTGGTCCCCCGAGCAGAAGGTGGTGCTGGAGCGCCGTCTGTGGCTGGCGGTGCTGCGGGCGCAGAAGGACCTCGGGATCGAGGTGCCGGACGAGGCGATCGCGGACTACGAGCGGGTGCTGGAGCAGGTGGACCTCGCGTCCATCGCGGAGCGCGAGAAGGTCACGCGGCACGACGTCAAGGCCCGTATCGAGGAGTTCAACGCGCTCGCGGGCCACGAGCAGGTCCACAAGGGCATGACCTCGCGCGACCTCACGGAGAACGTCGAGCAGCTGCAGATCCGGCTGTCGCTGGAGCTCGTGCGCGACCGCAGCGTGGCCGTGCTCGCCCGCCTGGGCCGGCTGGCCGCCGAGTACGGCGAGCTGGTCATGGCCGGGCGCTCCCACAACGTCGCCGCCCAGGCCACCACGCTCGGCAAGCGGTTCGCGACCGCCGCCGACGAGCTGCTGGTCGCCTTCGCCCGCGTCGAGGACCTCCTCGGCCGCTATCCGCTGCGCGGCATCAAGGGCCCGGTCGGCACCGCGCAGGACATGCTGGACCTGCTGGGCGGCGGGGCCGAGGGCGAGGCCAGGCTCGCGGAGCTGGAGCGGCGGGTCGCACAGCACCTGGGCTTCTCGCGCGAGTTCACCTCGGTGGGCCAGGTCTACCCGCGCTCGCTGGACTACGACGCCGTCACCGCGCTGGTGCAGCTGGCCGCCGCGCCCTCGTCGCTGGCCAAGACGATCCGGCTGATGGCCGGCAACGAACTGGTCACCGAGGGCTTCCAGCCCGGCCAGGTCGGCTCCTCGGCCATGCCGCACAAGATGAACACCCGCTCCTGCGAGCGCGTCAACGGCCTGGCCGTCGTCCTGCGGGGCTACGCCTCGATGGTCGGCGAGCTGGCGGGCGACCAGTGGAACGAGGGCGACGTCTCCTGCTCGGTGGTGCGGCGTGTGGCGCTGCCGGACGCGTTCTTCGCGCTGGACGGCCTGATGGAGACCTTCCTGACGGTGCTCGACGAGTTCGGTGCCTTCCCGGCCGTCATCGCCCGCGAACTCGACCGCTACCTGCCGTTCCTGGCGACCACGAAGGTGCTCATGGCCTCCGTTCGCGCCGGGGTCGGCCGCGAGGTCGCGCACGAGGTCATCAAGGAGCACGCGGTGGCCTCCGCGCTCTCGATGCGCGAGAAGGGCGCCGACCGCAACGAGCTGCTGGACCGGCTCGCCGAGGACGAGCGCATCCCGCTGGACCGCGCGCAGCTCGACGCCCTCATGGCGGACCGGCTCTCCTTCACCGGCGCGGCGTCCGCGCAGGTCGCGGAGGTCGTCCGGCGCGTCGAGGAGGTCACGTCGCGGCATCCGCTGGCGGCCTCGTACCGGCCCGGGGCCATCCTCTGACGACCGGCAGGCCCACGCAGGACGAGCTGGAGGCCGCCCGCGAGCGCACCGTCCCCGATGTGATCGCGGACGGTCTGCGCGTGCTCTTCTGCGGCATCAACCCCGGTCTGATGTCCGCCGCCACCGGCCACCACTTCGCCCGTCCCGGCAACAGGTTCTGGCCGGTGCTGCACGGCTCCGGGTTCACGCCGCGGCGGCTGGACCCGTCCGAGCAGCAGGAGTTGCTGTCGTACGGGCTCGGGATCACCAATGTGGCGGCGCGCGCCTCCGCCCGCGCGGACGAGCTCAGCAGGGCCGAACTCGTCGCGGGCGGCGCGCTGTTGACGGAGCGGGTGCTCCGGCACCGGCCGCGCTGGCTGGCGGTCGTGGGTGTCACCGCCTACCGGGTGGCGTTCGCCGATCCGCGTGCCGCGATCGGTCCGCAGGAGCGGACGATCGGCGACACGCGGGTCTGGGCACTGCCCAACCCCAGCGGCCTCAACGCCGGATGGACGACGGCGGCGATGGTGGAGGAGTTCGGGCGGCTGCGGGCCGCGGCCGGTGACTGAGTCCCGGCCTCAGCAGCGCGGCACCGGCTTGCTGTACGTGGTGCCGCTCGGCGAGGCCACGTAGTGGTCCGAGACGTAGCGGCCGCTGTCGAGCCGGTCCCAGATCTTGGTGGTGCCCACCTTGGTACCGCTCCGCTGGCACACCACCCACGCCAGCCCGCCGTTCGGTGCCTTGCCCTGGGCGGCGTACGAGGTGCCGGGGCCGCTCCGCTGGGTCAGTCCGCCGCTCGCGGTGATCTGGTACGGGTAGACGCAGCGCGGGACGGGTGAGCTGTAGCCGGTGGTCGAGGGCGTGCTGACGTAGTGGTCGGTGACGTAGGTGCCGTCGCTCAGCTTGTCCCAGACGGCCGTGGTGCCGACCTTCGGGCCGGGTGTCTGGCAGAGGACCTGGAGTGTGGAGCGGGACGCGTGGGTCCGCACGACGGGGTAGCTGTCGGACGGCCCGGAGCGGGCGTTGAGGACGCCGGGACTCGTCACCGTGTAGGCGTACGCGACGGTGGCGACGGGGGCGTCGAGGCGGTCGTTGTCGATGTTGACCGTGACGCCCCCGTAGGTCTCGTCGTGGCTGCCGCGGTACTGCTTGGCCCGCTGGTGGACGGCCCACTTGGCGTCCGGCACGCCCGTCCAGCCCTTGAGGGTGTCGGCGCCGTCGTAGCGCGCGATCCACAGGGCGTCGGGGCGGGCGTAGGACGCCGAGGTGAAGACGTCGGCGAGCTGCCCGGCCCCGAGGTTGAGGTTCATGTAGACGCCCGAGACGTAGCCGAGGCGGTGCAACTCCTTGGTCCAGGCGGACAGATAGCTGAGCACGGCGGTGCGGCAGCCGGTGTCGGACTGCGTGTAGTTCTCGATGTCGTTGTAGAAGGCGCTGCCGGGCCGCATGCCGAGCGCCTTGGCCGCGGCGATGGCGTCCCGGGCCGCGGTGGTGCCCTGGGTGCGGGCGGTCGCCGCGGTGCGGCTGATCTTCGCGTCGGTGGGGCGGCCGCCGCACGGCGGCTGGAGGCCTTTGTGGATCGGCAGCAGGCGCCACTTCAGCCGGGAGACGGAGGTGACCCAGGCGGCCGTCAGTTCGGGCTGGGCGCAGGTGCGGTTGACGCCGCTGATGTACACGCCGAGCGCGCGGTACGGCGAGGCGTTCCACGCCTGGATGGTGGTCAGCGGCGGGGCGGTGCAGGCGTCGAAGGCGAGCCCGGAGTAGCGGGTCGCGGTGGCCCCGGCCGGATAGCCGGTGCTCGTGGCGGGTTCGGCGGCGGCGGCCGGTGCGAGCACCAGGGCGCTGACGACGGCCAGGACGGCCGAGAACACGGCGGCCGGCAGGCGCCGCAGGCGACGCCGGAAGGCGCGGAGGGGCGGTTGGTGAACGGTACGGCGCGGGTGCGGCATGGGCGGTTCCCCCTGGATGGCGCGACGCGGCGCGGATCCGGTGGGCGTCCGGCCGTCCGTCCGCCGGGGCGTTCGGTCCGCCGGGCGGACTTCGGGGCCTGTCCGGGCTCGTGCCGCCGCGCATGATGTCGCGTCAAGCTGTTCCGTACGCAGCGTAGGCGCCCGGTCGCGCCACCGTCGAGCACTACGGGCGGGAAGCCGCCCTAAGGGATGAGGTCCGTGTCGGCGACGGCGGCGAGCAGATGGGGTGCGGCGTCGGCTATCGCTATCCAGTGCCGGCCGACGCGCCAGGTGAAGGCCTCGTCGGCGTGGCCGCTCAGGACCGCCAGCGGCGCCGGCACGGCCTCGCCCAGCGCCGAACGCTCCAGGTACGGCCGGAGGTCGACCATCGTGGCCGGTCCGCCGTAGCGGCCGGTCAGGGCCGACACGAGGGACTCGCAGGCGGCCCCCACGTCGTCCTCCCACTGCGGGAGCAGCCCTTCGTCGGCATCGCGGCAGCCGTCCCCGGCGGCGAGGTCCGCGAGGTGGAATCCGGGGTCGCCGCCGGCCGCGTCGAGGCGGGCGCGCAGCGCCTCCACGGCGGCGAGGTGACGTACGAGATCCATGGGAACAGTAAACCTCCCGGGTCCGACACTTGACGTCCCGTCACGGAAGGGACCGCCGGGCCACTCGCCGCGGGCGGCCCGGACGGGTACGATCCGGCCAACACGCGCGCACGCTGGGAGGACGTACTTTGGCGGGGCTCACCGGCGGGGATCCGTCCCTGCTCCGGCGGATCAATTCCGCTGTGGTGCTGCACGCGCTGCGTGGTGCCCCCGGGCCGAGCCTGACCGAACTGGTGCACAGCACCGGGCTGTCGCGGCCGACCGTCGAGGGCGTGATCGAGGGCCTGATGGAGTCGGGCCTGGTGGTCGAGGCGCCGCAGGAGCCGGGGGACGCGCGCAAACAGGGGCGGCCGGCGCGCCGGTTCCGCTTCCATGCCGAGGCGGGGCATCTGCTGGGCATCGAGATCGGGGCCCGCCAGGTGCGGGCGCTGCTGTCGGACCTGAGCGGCCGGGTCCTCGGTTCGCTGGCGCACGACGTGGCCGACGCGACTCCCGCGGAGGAACGGCTCGAACGGGTGCGGGGCACCGTCGCCGAGCTGCTGCGCAAGGCGGGAGTGGCGCGCAGCACCTTGTGGGCGGTCGGCGTCGGCAGCCCGGGGATCGTGGAGACGGACGGCGCGGTGCGGCTGAGCACGGCCCTTCCGGGGTGGACGGGCCTGCCGCTGGGCGAACGGCTGCGCCGGTCGTTCCGCTGCCCGGTACTGGTGGAGAACGACGCGAACGCGGCGGCCGTGGCGGAGCACTGGAAGGGCGCGGCCGTCGGCACCGACGACGTCGTCTTCGTGCTGGCCGGGCTCAGCCCGGGCGCGGGCTCGCTGATCGGCGGCCGGCTGCACCGGGGGTTCGGCGGGGCGGCGGGCGAGATCGGCGCCCTGCACCTGCTCGGCCGCGAGGCGACCCCGGAACGCCTGCTGTCGACGACCGGCACACCGCTGCACCCGCTGGACGAGCCCGCGGTGGCCGAGGTCTTCGCGCTGGCGAGGGCGGGCGACGCGCAGGCCCGTGAGGCCGTCGAGCGCTTCCTGCACCGCCTGGTGCACGATGTGGCGGCGCTCGTGCTGGCCATCGACCCCGAACTCGTGGTGATCGGGGGCTGGGCGGCCGGACTGGACGGTGTCCTGGAGCCGCTGCGCGCCGAGTTGGCCCGTTACTGCCTGCGGCCGCCGGAGGTGACGCTGTCGGCGCTGGGGCAGGAGGCGGTGGCCACCGGCGCGCTCCGGCTGGCCCTGGACCACGTTGAGGAGCAGCTCTTCGCGGTGGCGCGCACGTCCCTGCTCAACCGCTGAGCGACCTCCGGAGCCGGGGCGTTTCGAGAGCAATTCGGGGGAAATCTCACGACTCATCGGCCTGCCTGTTTTGCCGGTTTGTCCGACCAGCCGACGATCCCTGTCATCGGCAGTTGACGCCGCGCCGCGGTGGCGCGGCCGGTGGAAGGGCGTCCCGCGTGCGGCGAGCTGTGATCCTGGGTGTGTCCGTGGTCCTGGCGGCGGGGGCGCTCACCGCGGCACCCGCCTCGGCCTTCATGCCCGATCCTGTGGACGACCCCTTGCGGGCGGCTGGTGTCGCGCTGGCCGCCGACGCGGCCGCGGGCGCGGGCATCGCCTTCGGCCCCTGCCCCAAGGACAGCGGCATGGCCGCGCCGGTGCAGTGCGGCAAGGTCGCGGTGCCGGTGGACTACGCCCAGCCGAACGGCCGGCGGATCGAACTGCTGGTGAGCCGTCTGCGCGCCACCGGTCCGGCCTCGGGCCGGCAGGGCGCGCTGCTGTTCAACCCGGGCGGCCCGGGCGCCCCCGGGCTGTGGTTCCCCGCCGTCGGCCTGAAGAGCGCCGGCCCGGTGACCCGCAAGGTGTGGGCGACGGCCGCCAGGACGTACGACCTGATCGGCTTCGACGCGCGCGGGGTCGGCCACTCGGCACCCATCTCCTGCGTACGCCCCGAGAACTACTTCCACACGCCCTCACCCGACCCGCGGACCGCCACCACGGCCGTCAAGAACCGGGAGCGCGCCGAGGCCAGGACCCGCGCGGACGGCTGCGGCCGCCGCTCGGGGGCCCTGCTCGCCCACATGACGAGCGCCGACATGGCACGCGACATGGATGTCATCCGCGCCGCCCTGCACGAGAGCCGCATGAACTACTACGGCGTCTCGTACGGCACCTACCTGGGCGCGGTGTACGCCACGCTCTTCCCCCGCCATGTGCGCCGCATGGTGCTGGACAGCGTCGTCGACCCGGACCCGCAAGGCGTCTGGTACGGCACCAACCTCAGCCAGGACGTGGCGTTCGAGGGCCGCTGGGCCGACTGGCGCGCCTGGGTGGCCCGTTACGACTCCGTCTACAAGCTCGGCTCCACGCCGAGCCGCGTGCAGGCCTCCTTCGACCTCGCGATGCGCAAGCTGGCCAAGAAGCCCGCCGGCGGCTCCGTCGGTCCCGGCGAGCTGCACGCGACCGCCGAGAACGCCGCCTACTACGACCAGCGCTGGGTGGTCTTCGCGTACCAGCTCTCGCGCTATCTGCACGGCGACGACAAGCCCCTGGTGGCCGCGGCCACCCCCGACCGGTCCGGGGCGAAGGACGCGGAGAACGGCGACGCGGTGTACCTGGCCGTGCAGTGCTCGGACGCCGCCTGGCCGCGCGACTGGGCCACCTGGGACCGCGACAACTCGCGCCTCGCGCTCCGGCACCCCTTCGAGACCTGGCCCAACGCCTGGATGAACCTGCCGTGCGCCACCTGGCCCGCACCGGCCGGGGAAGCGGTCGACGTCGGCGCCCTGGCCGCCGAGCTGCCGCCGGTGCTCCTGACGCAGTCCGAACGGGACGCCGCCACACCGTACGAGGGCGCGCTGGAACTGCACCGCAGGCTGCCGGGCTCCCGGCTCATCACCGAGGTGGGGCGCGGTTCGCACGGCCTGGTCAGCATCTGGAACCAGTGCCTGGTCTCACGTGTCGACCGCTACCTGACCTCGGGCAGCGTCGGCGACGGGGACGTGCGCTGCGCCGGGCACCCGGTGCCCGTGCCGTCGGGCGCGCAGGGCGCGAAGGACGCCAACACGGGCCGCTACTACTGACCCGGCGGCCCGGGGGCGCGCCCCGGCGGGTGCCTCAGGAGGCCGCCGCGTGCCGATCGCCGTCGTGGTGGGTGATCTCCATGGCACCGCTGTCGCCGAAGGTGAGCCGGCAGGTGTCGGCCCGGTAGGTGGCGACGGCCACGGCGGCGGCACGGCCGCCGCTGAAGTAGCGGGTGGTGACGACGAGGACGGGGGCGCCGGGCAGCCGGTCGAGCTGCTTGGCGTCCTCGGCGCGGGCCGAGCCCAGCTCCACCGCGCGGTCGTCGCCGTCGAGTTCGAGGGCGTGCAGTGCGCGCAGCACTGCCGGGGCGTGGCCGGCGGGCGTCAGGTCGTCGCCGAGGCCGGGAACCGAGGACCGCGGCACGTAGAGCAGCTCGGTGGCGACGGGCTGGCCGCCCATCGCGCGCACCCGGCGGACGGTGTGCACCGGCTCCTCGGCGCCGGTGCCCAGAGCGGCGGCGACCGCGGCGGGAGCGGCGGCCTCGGCGCAGCCCACGGTGCGCCACGCGTCACCCGCGGCGCCCGGCCAGGTGCCCTGGGAGGGACCGACGGAGACGCCGACGCGGGGCGGGGCGACGGTGGTGCCGACGCCGCGGCGGCGCTGCAGGCGTCCTTCCAGCTCCAACTGCTCCAGTGCCTGGCGCAGCGTGGCCCTGGCGACGCCGAACCGGGCGGCGAGGTCGCGCTCGTTCGGCAGGATCTCCCCCACCGCGAACTCCGAGTCGAGGGCGTCGACGAGCACGGTCTTGAGGTGCCAGTACTTGGGCTCCGGCACATTCTCGAGCTGCGTGGTCCCCACCCTGATCCTCCGCAATCGGCCTGGCCCCACCGGGGGTTTGTTCAGCCTTGTTTCCGAACGGCTCTTTATTAAAGGTTCTTGCACTACTAGGGGACGATAGGGCCGCCCTGCGGCTTGGTCAAGACCAATGCTCGCCGCCCCGGGCGGATCCGGCCGCGCCCGCCGTGCAGCGTTCACATGGTGTTCGCGCCCGTCACAGGCCGTTCGCACCCTGGTAGCGTTCGCCGCCGCCACCGGCACGTGGCGGATACACCGACGGCGAGGGAGCACGGTCATGGCGGCGGTCACGGTGGTCACCGGAGGCGGGCGCGGCATCGGGGCGGCGGTGGCGCTGCGGCTCGCGCGCGACGGGCACGCCGTGGGCATCGGCTACCAGCACGCGCGCGAGGAGGCCGAGGAGGTCGCCCGGAAGGTGCGCGAGGCGGGCGCCGAGTGCGTCGCGGTGCAGGGCGACACCAGTGACGGGGAGCAGGTGGAGCGGCTCTTCGACACCGTGCGGGAGCGGCTGGGCGCGATCACCGGGCTGGTCAACAACGCGGGCGTGACCGGGCCGCTCGGCCGCTTCACCGAGACGCCGGTCGAGGAGATGCGCCGGGTCGTCGACGTCAACGTGATGGGCGCGATCCTGTGCGCGCGCCGGGCCGCGCTGGAGATGTCCACGCGGCACGGGGGCGGAGGCGGCGCCATCGTCAACATCTCGTCGGGCGCCGCGACTCTGGGCAGCCCCGGGGAGTACGTGCACTACGCGGCCAGCAAGGCCGCCGTGGACGCCCTCACGCTCGGCCTCGCCAAGGAGCTCGCCCCGGACGGCGTGCGGGTCAACTCGGTGCAGCCCGGCATGATCGTGACCGGCATCCACGCGGCCATGGGCGACGCGGAGCGGCCGTGGCGGAACCGGGACCGGGTGCCCATGCGGCGGCCCGGGGAGCCGGAGGAGGTGGCCGGCGCGGTGGCGTGGCTGATGTCGCCGGAGGCGTCGTACACCACCGGCGCGGTGCTGCGGGTCTCGGGCGGGCTGTAGCCGCAGGGGTCACGCGCCCGCCGGTGCCTCGTCGTCGTCGGCGCGCGCGGGATCCTCGCTCTCGATCGCGCGGACCACGTCCTCCGCCAGCGCCGCGACCGCCGGGATGACACCCGGGGCGGCGAGCGCGAGGTGGCACAGCGACCAAGTGAGCGTCACCACACGGGTCTCGCGGGCCTCCAGGGCGTCCATGAGACGGTAGGAGACCAACTGGGCGGCGTCCTCGCGGGCCGCGGGATCGACCCAGGCGGTGGCGACGATCGCGAGTGCGGCCGCCTCGCACACCCAGTCCTCGGCGTTGCCCAGCACGTCGGCCAGGAGCGCACGGCGCCGGGACCCCGCCCACGGCTCGTCGGTGCGGTGGTGGGCGAGCCCCAGGCACGCCCAGACCTGCACGGCGCGGATCCACAGGTCGGGGGCCTGCGCCGCGAGCGCCCGGCCGAGTTCGTCGTCGCGCGGGGCGGGCGGGTGGACCAGGACGCCCAGCAGGTCCTCCGGGTCGAGGGCCGACAGCACCACCGCGTCGTCGTAGGCGGCGGGCAGATGCGGCCAGCCGTGCCACGCGACGCGGCGCACCGCCTCGGCGGCCTCGGGCGACGGGGGCTGCACGGCGGGGTGCGCGGTGGTGCCCTCGTACGCCCACAGCGGTGTGGCCACCGGGCGGGGCGGCACCCGCAAGTCCGGCTCGGGCACGTCCTGGACGGCGAGGGCGGCACGCGGGAAGGCCGTGCGCAGGGCGAGCAGCGCGCTCGGGGGCTCCAGGGCGGAGACGGTGAGCCCCAGTTCGGCGTCGGCGGCGACCCCCTGCTCCAGGGCCTGGTGGAGCAGGCTGACGATCGCCTCGTTGCCGCCGGGAATCCAGTTCAGCCAGGGGCGGCCGCGGCCGAGGCGGGTGAGGAGTTCGCCGGCGTACGCGTGGTCCGGGGCGTCGCGCAGGTGGTCGGCGAGCGCGACGAGGTGCCGCGTGCCGCCGTCGAGCGCGTGGCGCAGGGCGTGCGCGGCCGGGGCCGCCTTGGGGTGGGCGGGGTCGGCCGCGGCGGCGCGTTCCGCCCATTCCAGGCCCTCGGCCGGACGGCCGAGGGCTTGGAGCAACTCGGCGATGTCGATGCACAGATCGAGGTCGGAGGGGTCGCGCAGCGCCTCGCGGCGCCACACGTCGAGTGCCTCCTCGGGGCGGCCCGCGCTGCGCAGCGCGTAGCCGAGCATCACGGCGGCGGGGTGGCAGGGCTCCAGGGCGTACGAGCGCCCGGCCCAGGCGACGGCGTCCTCGGCGCGGCCCATGCGGCGGGCGAGCGTGGAGCCGCACCACAGGAGCATGGTGTGGTCGGGATGGCGGGCGACGCTCGCGCGGAGCAGGTCGAGCAGCGGTACCAGGGGCGCGCGGTGCTCCTCTTCCACCGGGTCGGGCAGGCGGGGGGCCACGCCGGCGGCGGCGCCGGCGACGGTGTCCGGGTCGACGAGCTCCGCGATGTCCGGGCGGCGCAGCCAGGCGACGTCCAGCCACGGCCGGTCCGGCTCGTGGCCCGCGCACTGGGCGAGCAGGCCCAGTGCCTCGTCCCACCGCCCGGCGACCGCGCACAGGTGCCCGCGTGCGGCGACCGTCCCGATGTACGCCCGCTTCTCCGGCTCGAACCAGTCCAGGGCCTTCTCGGCGCCTCCGGCGCGGGCGGCGAACTCGGCCAGTGCCTCGTGTGTCTCCGGCAGACCGGGATCCCGGGCGAGCGCGTCCTCCAAGTGGCGTGCCGCGTGGGTCAGATCGCCGTCCGCCAAGGCGATCCGGGCGGTCGCGACCTCCCCCTCGGCCTCCAGCCGCCCGGCGTCCCCACGCTCTTCGGACCGATCAGCCATGGCAGCTCCCCACCTCACCCCTGCGCCGACTCCGGCACCCTAACCGAGCGCTTCCGCCCCACCTGTCACAGGGCGGGAGCCGATGACGCGAGGCCGGTCAGCTTGCCGGGGTTGGTGAGCACGTAGACGGTCGTGACCAGGCCGTCGGTGAGTTCGAGGGAGACGACGGTGTGGGGCAGGCCCCGGGAGGTGAGGACGAGGGAGGGGACGCCGTTGACCTCGCGGAGGGTGAACGCGGGGTCGGGCACCGGGGTGGGCGCGATCGCGTGGAGGAAGCGGGCGACCTTGGCCGCGGTCTCGATGACACGCCGCGGGGCCTTCTGCACGCCGCCGCCGTCGCCGACCAGCCGCACGTCCGGGGCGAGCAGCGCGAGCAGGCCGTCCATGTCGCCGCCGAGGGCGGCGGCGAGGAACCGCTCGGTGATCTCGGCGGTCGCGGCCGGGTCGGCGTCGTAGCGGGCGCGCTTCTCCTCGACGTGGCGGCGGGCCCGTCCGGCCAGTTGCCGCACGGCGGGCTCGGCGCGGTCGAGGACGGCTGCGATCCGGGCGTACGGGTAGTCGAAGGCCTCGCGCAGCACAAAAACGGCGCGCTCCAGCGGCGACAGCGACTCCAGCAGAACGAGGACCGCGAGGGAGACGGACTCCGCGAGGACGACGCGGTCGGCGGTGTCGGGCACGGTGTGCGCGAAGTCGGTGGCGACGGGCTCGGGCAGCCACGGGCCGACGTACGCCTCACGCCGCGACTGCGCCTGCCGCAGGCGGTCGATGGCGAGCCGCGTGGTGACGGTCACCAGGTAGCCGCGCGGTTCGCGCACCGCGTCCCGGTCGGCGGCGGCCCAGCGCAGCCACGCCTCCTGCACGACGTCCTCGGCGTCGGCGAAGCGGCCGAGCATGCGGTAGGCCACGCCCGTCAGGACGGGACGGTGCTCCTCGAAGACCGCTGCGGCGGCGGTGTCGTCTCCCACGCCTCCCATTCTTCCGGGCACCCGGCAGACCGGCACGGCGGGGGGGAACCGTGCGAGCGGCCGCCCTCAACGCCCCTCGTCGCCGTGCCGGTTGAGCGGTACACATTCGTTAGCGCAAGGAAACACTTCCAAAACCCGAACCGTCCGCCGGGCGTACACAATCCCCCCAACCAGCAGGCCGACCGATCGCCGCACCCCGAGGAGCAGCATGTCCGCGCAGGCCACCGACGTGGCGAAGGGCTCACCGCCCGCGCCAGGCAACCCACTTGACCGCTACTTCCGCATCGGGGAGCGCGGGTCGACCTTCGGCAGGGAGATCCGCGGTGGCTTCGCCACCTTCTTCACGATGGCCTACATCCTCGTGCTCAACCCGATCATCCTGGGAAGCGCGAAGGACAAGTTCGGGCACGTCCTGTCAACGGGTCAACTGGTCACCGCCACCGCGCTGGTGGCCGCCGTCATGACCGTGATCATGGGTGTCGGCGGCAACCTCCCGCTGGCGATCGCGGCCGGCCTCGGCCTCAACGCGGTGGTCGCCTTCCAGATCGCACCCCTGATGAGCTGGGACGACGCGATGGGCCTGGTCGTCCTGGAGGGCCTGCTGATCTGCGTCCTGGTGGTCACCGGGCTGCGGGAGGCGGTGATGCACGCGATACCCCAGCCGCTGAAACAGGCGATCAGCGTCGGCATCGGCCTGTTCATCGCCTTCATCGGCTTCGTCGACGCCGGTTTCGTCAGCCGCATCCCGGACGCCGCCAACACCACCGTCCCGGTCCAACTGGGCGGCAGCGGCGCGCTGTCGGGCTGGCCTGTGCTGGTCTTCTGCCTCGGTGTGCTGCTGACGGTCGCACTGCTGGCGCGCAAGGTGAAGGGCGCCATCCTCATCAGCATCGTGACGATGACGGTGGTCGCGATCGTCGTCGACGCGGTGGCCGACATCAAGAGCTGGGGCCTGACCACACCCAAGGTGCCGGACGACGTCTTCGCGGCGCCGGACTTCGGGCTGCTCGGGCATTTCAGTCTCTTCGGGGCCTTCGGCGAGATCAGCGTGATCACGGCCGTGCTGCTGGTCTTCACCCTCATCCTGTCGGACTTCTTCGACACCATGGGCACGGTCGTCGGCATCACCGCCGAGGCCGGCCTGCTGGACGAGGAGGGCAGGGTCCCCAACCTGGGCCGGGTGCTGCTGATCGACGGCGCCGCGGCGGTCGCGGGCGGCGCGGCCTCCGCGTCCTCCAACACCGCCTACATCGAGTCGGCGGCCGGTGTCGGCGAAGGCGCGCGCACGGGCTTCGCCAACCTCGTCACCGGCGGGCTGTTCGCGGTGGCACTCTTCCTCAGCCCGCTGCTGACCATCGTGCCGCTCCAGGCGGCGGCGCCCGCGCTGGTGGCGGTCGGCTTCCTGATGATGACGCAGGTCAAGAACATCGGGTGGGACAACTTCGAGGTCGCCCTCCCCGCCTTCCTGACGATCGCCGTGATGCCGTTCACGTACTCGATCACCAATGGCATCGGTGCCGGCTTCATCGCGTACGTCGTGCTGAAGACCGTGCTGGGCAAGGCCAGGCAGGTGCACTGGCTGCTGTGGGCGGTGTCGGCGCTCTTCGTGGTGTACTTCGCGATCGATCCACTGGAGCAGCTGCTCGGCGTGAAGTGACCCGTCCGGTGACCGCGGGGCGGCCGTCGCGCGGCGGGGGCCCCCCGCCGGCGCGGGGGGGTAGAAAAAACCCCCCCGGGGCGGGGGCCCCCCGCGGGGGCCCAGGGCCGGGCCGCGCGCCGCCCGCCCGCCCCGCCATGTTT
>NZ_JBIVLI010000015.1:0-99406 GCF_044751205.1 Streptomyces sp. NPDC088732 | reverse complement strand
GCGGCCGGGCGTCACGCCCCGCGCCCGGCCCCGGGGGGGGGGCGGCCGGGGGGGGGCGCCGCGCGACGGTCGCGGCGGTGAAGAAGACCCCGACCGGGACGGGGGCCCCCGGTCGGGGCCGCTGGCCGGGCCGGCGCTCCGCGCGACGGCCCGTACTTGTTCGAACTACGGGCGGACCGCCGTAGTTCCCGCCGCGGTCCGTGCGGGCGGTGTGAGGTGCGGCACTCCCGCGCCGGCGCCCGGACCGGCCGGACGGCCCAGCCCCTCGCGCGGGTGAAGCGCGGCTGTCGGGCAGGCGGACGGCGGCTGTCGCGTGCGGGGTCCACGCGAATGTTCGGTCTCAATTGCGCAACGACAGGTTTGAGTTGCCGTCCCCCTCTTAACCGCACCCCTAGGTGCTTGATACACATGGTTGCGCGTTCCTGTCCGTCGACGGTCGCTCCTCCCCCACGCTTGTCGCCGAGTCCTCGGCCGTCCATCAGGAACGCCCATGTCTTCGCGGACCGCGCCCCCGCGCGCCCTGCTGCCGCTCGTCGCCCTCTTCTGCGTCGGCTACCTCGCCCCGTACCTGATGCCGACCGTCGTCGGACGGCTCACCACCGGGCTCGCCCTGAGCGGTTCGCAGGCCGGCGCCGTCGGCAGCGCGCTGCTGCTGGCCTCCGCCTGCGCCGGGTTCCTGCTGGCCTCGCGGGTCGACCGGATCGGCCGGGCACGGCTGGCCAGGCGCGGTCTGCTGCTCATCGCCGGCGGCTTCGCCATGGCCGCCGCCACGCACCACGTCGCCCTGGTGGTGGCCGGCTGCGTCGCCGGGGGCTTCGGGTCCGGTACGGCGACGGCGGTGGCCGCCGTGGGCATCGCCGGGCAGCGGGAACCGCACCGGGTCACCGTGCTCGGCCTGCTGGCCACCTCCGCGGTGGCCGGCGCGCTCTACCTCGTCCTGCCGGCGCTCGGCGGCGGCCACGCCCTGCCGCTGGCCGCCATCGGCGCAACGGCCCTGCTCGTCCTGCCGCTCACCCGGTGGCTGTCCGCCGCCCCCGTCACCGCGTCCCGGTCCGAGGCCGCCGGTCCGCTGCCGCACCGCCGCTCCGGCCTGGTGCTGGCGGCGTCGATGCTGTGCTGGTCGATGGCGCAGAACGCGCTGTGGGGCGTGAGCGGCCGCATCGGCCTGGACCGGGTCGGGCTGTCGGAGGCGGCGCTCGGCGTGGTCTTCGCGGTCGCCCTCGGCGGCGGGCTGCTCGGGGTCACCGCGGCGGGCGCGCTCGGCCCGCGCCTCGGTCGCGCGCTGCCGGTGGGCCTCGGCACCGCGCTGATCGCCGGCTGTGTGGCGGTCAGTTCCTCGGCGCACGACGCAACGGCCTTCGCCGCCGGCGAGATCCTGTGGAACACGTTCTATCCCGTGGTGCTCTCCTACGCGATCGGCCTGGCCGCCTCGCTGGACGGCCGCGGCCGGTGGGCGGTGTACGCCGGTTCCGCCTCGTCCCTCGGGGTCGCCTGCGGCCCGCTCACCGGTGCCGTGCTCGGCGCGGGCCTCGGCTTCCCCGCGATGGGCAGCGTGCTCGCCGGTGTGCTCCTGGCCGCCGCCGTGCCGCTCACCGCGGTCGCCCTCGGCTCCGCCACCGGCGGCCCCGGCCGCGTCGCGATCGCGGTCCGCCGCCGCAGGTCCGCCGCCGCCGTCGCCGCCCGCTCCGAGTTGGGCCGCGCCGCCTGACCGTCCGGGTCCGGACCGCACCCTCATCCCAGTGCGGATCGGCCTCGACGGCCGTGCTGGGCCGGCTCCGCCGCCAGTAGCCGCGGGCGCGTCGCGGTCGGAACGCCGCCGCCGCCAGGCCCGGACGACACCGGCCGAACCACGCCGTCAGCCCACAGCCGATCGGCCCGGCCGTCCGCAGCCGGTGGGCGGTGTACGCCGGTTCCGCCTCGCCCCTCGGGGTCGCCTGCGGCCCGCTCACCGGAGCCGTGCTCGGCGCGCGCCTCGGCTTCCCCGCCATGGTCGGCGTACTGGCCGCTGCACTCCTGGCAGCCGCCGGCAGCCCCCGCATCGCGGTCGCGGTCCGCCGCCGGAACGCCGCCGCCGTCGCCGCCCGCCCCGAACTCGGCCGAGCCGCCTGACCGCCTGGCCCGGACCGCACAGGCCGGGCAGCGCCGTCAGCCCAGCGCGAATCGGCCCGGCCGCCTCGCCCCTCGGGGTCGCCTGCGGCCCGCTCACCGATGCCGCGCTCGGCGCGCGCCTCGGCTTCCCCGCCATGGTCGGCGTACTGGCCGCCGCCCGCTCTCGGCTCCGCCACCGGTGGCCCCGGCCACGTGGCGGTCGCGGTCCGCCGCCGCAGAAACGCCACCGTCGCTGCCCGCTCCGAACTCGACAGCGCCGCCTGATCGGCCGCAGCAGGCGGGCGGTGCAGGCCAGCTCGCCGCGGTCGCGGTCCGCCGCCCCTGCCCGCTCGGAGCCGGCCGCACAGGCCGGGCCGCGCCGTCACGCCAGTACAGATCGGCCTGGCCGGTCGCGGACACGCCGACGCCGCCCCGCTCACCGGTACCGGCGCCCGGGCGCCGCCGTCAGCCCAGTGCCTTGTCGAGGTTGAAGGCCGCGCTGATCAGGGCGAGGTGGGTGAAGGCCTGCGGGAAGTTGCCGCGCTGTTCGCCGGTGCGGTCGATCTCCTCGGCGTACAGGCCCAGGTGGTTGGCGTAGGTGAGCATCTTCTCGAAGGCCAGGCGCGCGTCGTCGGCGCGGCCCGCCCGGGTGAGGGCCTCCACGTACCAGAACGAGCAGATGGAGAACGTGCCCTCCTCGCCGCGCAGTCCGTCCGGGCTCGCCATCGGGTCGTACCGGTAGACCAGGGAGTCCGACACGAGGTCCTTGCCGAGCGCGTCGAGGGTGGACAGCCACTTCGGGTCGGTCGGCGAGATGAACTTCGCGAGCGGCATCATCAGCACGGACGCGTCGAGCACGTCCTCGCCCTCGGCCTGCGTGAAGGCACCGCGCTCCTCCGACCAGCCCTCGCGCATGATCCGCCGGTAGATCGTGTCCCGGGCCCCGCACCATCGGGCGTGGTCGGCGGGCAGGCCCCGGTGGTTGGCCATGCGGATCGCCCGCTCGATCGCCACCCAGCACATCACGCGCGAGTAGAGGAAGTTCTTGCGGCCGCCGCGGGTCTCCCAGATGCCCTCGTCGGGCTGGTCCCAGTTGTCCACGACCCAGTCGACGAGGCCGCAGACGGTGTCCCAGTGGGCACTGGAGATCGGCGCTCCCCACTTGTCGTAGAGGTAGAGGGAGTCGATCAGCTCCCCGTAGATGTCCAGCTGGAGCTGGCCGACCGCGCTGTTGCCGATCCGGACCGGCGCCGAGCCCCGGTGGCCCTCCAGGTGCGGGAGTTCGCGTTCGGGCAGATCGGTGCGGCCGTCGATGCCGTACATGATCTGCAGCGGTCCGTCGCACGGCCCGCTGCCGTCGTCCCCGCAGGGCCCGAGGGCCACCCGCTCGGACAGGAAGCGCATGAAGGACTCGGCCTCGTCGGTGAACCCCAGCCGCAGCAGGGCGTAGACGCAGAACGCGGCGTCGCGGATCCACACGTAGCGGTAGTCCCAGTTGCGCTCGCCGCCGATGCGCTCGGGCAGGCTGGTGGTCGGCGCGGCCACGATGGCCCCGGTGGGCGCGTACGTGAGCAGTTTGAGCGTCAGCGCCGAGCGGTGGACCATCTCCCGCCACCGGCCCCGGTAGCGGGACTTGGACAGCCAGTGCCGCCAGTAGCGGACGGTGGCCTCGAACTCGCCCTCGGCCTCGGTCAGCGGGCAGCCGCGCAGTTCGACACCCTCGCCGATCTGGTCCAGCGCGAAGACCGCGGTCTCGCCCTCGGCGAGCTTGAACTGCGCCCACACGTCGGTGCCGTCGGTCTCCATCGGCACCCCCGAGGTCAGCGAGAGTGTCTGGACCGAGGATTCGAAGATCGCCTGCACCCCGTGGATGTGCGTGGTGTGCGGCACCGTGCCGTACACGAAGCGCGGGGAGACCCGCACCCGGAACGGCAGCAGTCCGCGCACGCAGACCACCCGGCGGATCAGCCGGTGGCGGCCCTCGTCGTGGGAGTCGTCCACGACCGGCATGAAGTCCTGGACCTCGCCCATGCCCTCCTCGGCGAAGAAGCGGGTGATGAGGACGTTGGTGTCCGGGAAGTAGAACTGCTTGGTCAGCGCCGGTACGTCGGCGGCCAGCTCGAAGCTCCCGCCGCGGTCGGCGTCGAGGATCGACGCGAAGATGCTGGGTGCGTCGAACCGGCCGCAGCAGTACCAGTCGATGGTGCCGTCGGTGCCGACCAGGGCGGCGCTGCGCAGGTCGCCGATGAGTCCGTGGGCGGCGATCGGCAGGTACCGGTCGCCGCCCGCGAGCGCGGACGGGGATGCGGGGGCTTCTGCTGTCACGGTGGCCTCCTCGGTCGCCGGGCGAACCGGATGTAGCGACAAAAGCCACCATTCAGACTAGTCCCCCTGGGCGTCCCCGCTCTCGCCGTGCACTGCGGCCTCTGCGTCCCCGGCGTCCCCCGCACGGCCCGCGTCCTCGGCGTACTCGATCAGCGCGTTCGCCTCGGCGACGCGCCGCTCGGCGATCGCGCCCTCCCGGCCCGCGTAGCCGGCCAGCACCTCACGGGCCCGGGCCACCGCGCGTCCCGGCAGCCCGAGGTCGGCCTCCAGCCAGGCCGCCATGAGCTGGGCGGCGCTGCGGTCGTCGCCCGGCCCGAAGGTCTCGGCGGCACGCTCGGCGAAGGCCACGCCCTCCTCGTACGCCGCGCGCGCCGAGCCGTCGTCCTCCGCGTCGCCCGGCTCGTGGGCGCAGGCACGGACGACCAGCTCGCCGCTCTGCCGGTAGGTACCGGCCAGCTCCGTGCGCAGGTGGTGCGCCTCGGCCAGGTCACCGGCGGCCGTCGCGGCCTCCAGTGCCGCCTCGCCCTCGGCGGCGGCGCGCTGCATGAGGCGTCGGCCCTCCGCGACACCGCCCTGACCGTCGCCCAGGGTGATCCAGGCCCGCGCCCGCAGCGTCCTGACCACCTGCGCCGGGCGCTCCAGGCCGCGCCACAGCTCCTCGGCGCGGGCGTAGGCGCGGACGGCCTCGCCGGCCAGGCCGGCCCGTTCCAGGCAGTCGGCGGCGAGATGGGCGAGGACGGCGTGGTCCCGCTGCTCGTCCCAGCCCTTGGCGATCTCCGCGGCGAGCAGGAACTGCTCCGCGGCCGCGCGGGGCTCGTCCAGGTCCTGAAGGCACTCGCCCAGCCACCAGCGGGCCTGGACGACCCGGCCCTGGTGGTGCGCGGCCTCCAGGTCCGGCAGCGCGGTCTCCAGGACGGTGGCCGCCTCGGCGGTCCGGCCCTGCCGCAGCTGCGCGCCGCCCAGGACGAGCCGCGCCCAGGCGCCCAGTCCCTCGGCCTCGCCCGCCTCGTCGGCCCAGTGCGCGCCCTCCAGGGCGTGCCCGGCCGCCTCGTCGTTCCGGTCGCCGGCAGCGAGCGCCGAGGCCAGGACGGTGTGCAGGTGGGCGCGCTGCACCGGTTCGAAGTAGGCATCGCCGTGGTCGAGCGCGGCGCGGGCCGACGTCTCGGCGGTGGCATTGTCGTCGCACTGGAGGGAGAGGTCGGCGAGCAGCGCTTCCGCCTCGGCCGCGTACCAGGGCAGCCCGGCGTCGTGACGGACGGCGGCGGCCCGTGCGAACAGCGCGGCGGCGGTCGTCACGTCGCCGCGCGAGGCGGTCAGGCGGGCCTGGAGGACGAGGGCGTCCGCGAGCCGGGAGGCCATGCGCTCCGCGTCGCGGTGCTCCTCGGCGAACGCGACGAGCCGGGCGACCTCCTCCTCGGCCTCCGGTCCGGGATCCCGCAGCCGGACGCGGGCCAGCAGCGCCCCGCTGAGCTGGCGCGGCGTCGCCCGGCCCGCGGCGTGCAGTGCGCGCAGGGCGTCGCAGGCGGCGTCGAGGGCCGCCAGGGCTTCGTCCGCGGGGTCTGCGGGGTCCGTGGGATCCCCGAGCGCGGTCGCGCAGGCGGCCCGGGCACGGCAGGCGGCGGCCTCGCCCGGATCGCCCGCGGCCTCGAAGAGCTCCGCCGCGGTCTCGAAGTACGGCACGGCCGTGCCGGGGTCCTGGAAGGCGTCGATGCCCGCGTGGTCGGCGATCTCCGCACGGGCGCGGGCGTCGAGTTCCGTCCCGGTCCGCTCGGCGGCACCCGCCAGCGCGGCCCATGCGGCGCCCGCCCCGGGGTGCTGGATCCCGGTCAGCCGGCGCGCCTCCGCGAGCAGCGCGGGCACGTCGGCGGGGGCGGCCGCCGCGGACTCGGGGGCCGCCGCGGCGGTCCGCGGCCGCTCGGGCGTCGTCAGGCGCTGCGCCCGGACGCCGAGCGGGAGCCGGCCCACCAGCGGGCGTCGGCCGAGCCGCTCGCGCACGCGGCGGCCGACGGCGTCGTTGCCGTTGCGGGCGTCGAAGCGCGCGGCGAGCGCACCCGCCTCCCGCTCGGCGTGGGCGAGCATCTCGCCGGCGGTCCAGGAGGACCCGGCCGGGCCCGGGACGGCACGGCCGGCGTGGCCGAGGTCGACGAGGCGGCGCATGAGAAGCGCGGTGGCCACATGGAAGTCCAGGTGGGTGTCCGGGTCGCCTTCGTCGGTGAAGTACGCGGGGTGCTCGGCGAGGATCTCCAGGCCGCGGGCCTCGTTGCCGGTGAGCGCGCAGAACTCGACGTGGCTGCTGACCGCGCCGCGCATGCTCTCCATGGACCGCGCCATGCGGTAGCCGCGCAGGTGGTGGGCGCGTGCCTCGTCGAGCCGGCCGAGCCGGACCAGGGGCAGCAGCGAGGAGGCCAGCACATGGTGCGGTTCGTGCGCGCAGGTGTAGGTGCCCTGGAGCACGGGTTCCCAGGTGGCCAGCGCCTGCGCGTCCTGGCCGAGGTCGGCCTGCCAGGTGCCCTGGCCGTGCAGCTCGCAGGCGTGGCAGTCGGCCATGATGTCGCGGTCGGCGGCGAGCCAGGCGGCGAAGGCGGCCTCCGCGCGGCCGGTGTCGCCGAGGTGCCGCGCGATGCGGAAGTCGCCCTGCCGCACGGCGCGTTCGGAGTGCCCGGCCAGCCGGTAGCGGTGCTCCATCTCGCTCTGCCACTTCTCGATGGAGGCGAGCGGGACGTCGGGCTGGTCGAGCATCACGCCGGCGACCCATTTGAATATCCAGTGCAGTTGACTGGTGGTGGAGCTGTCGAAGTCGGCCGGCTGCGCGTCCCACATGCGCAGCAACCGGGCGAAGGGCACGAAGAACTTGGTCCGCTCGCTGCTGTACGTGTAGGCGCTCGCGAGGTTGAAGAGGGCGTCGAGCAGCAGCGGGGTGTCGCCGGTGGCCTCGGCCTCGGCGACGAGGCGCTCGGCGCCGGCGTTGCGGGCCCGTCCCTCGGGCTCGTCGCGGTTGTGGGCCAGAGCGCGGTGCACGGCCGCGACCGCGGGGTCCTGGGTGCTCATCGGCCGTCCTCCTGTTCGCCGTCGACGGCATGGGGCTTGGGGTCGGAGCCGGGGTCGTCCCCGGTGCGGGCGGCCCATTGGAGCAGGCCGAGGAAGGCGCGGTTGAGCAGCGCGGAGTCGGCGGGGCGCAGCGGGCGCTGGGCCATCAGCAGCGCCTGTCCGTACAGCGCCTCGGCGGCGGTGGCGGCGAGTTCGGCGTCGCCGAAGCCGCTGATGCGCCGGACCAGCGGGTTGAGGTGGTTGAGCACGAGCCGGGCGCGGGGCGCGCCGCCGCGCAGGGCGCCGAGGATGCCGGCCCACAGTTCGCCGGCCTGCTCCTCCTCCTCGGCGCGGGCGCGTTCGTGCCGCGCGGACCGGTCGTCCAGGTGCAGGGCGGGGACGGTGACGGGGTGGAAGGCGCGCAGGCTCACGTCGCAGCCCAGGGCGTCGAGGCGGGCCCGGGCGGCGGCCAGGAAGCCGGACAGGGCCAGTTCCTCGGCCGGGTCGACGGCGTCGAGGTGGGCGGTGACGGTGTCGGCGTCGAGTTCGGCGACGGGGGTGCCGGGCCGGACCGCGGGCAGCAGTTCCACCAGGTCGGCGTCGTAGGTGTAGCCGCCGTTGACGACGCCGATGCCCTGGGCCGCGGCAATCGGCGCGACCTGCCGGAACTCCTCGACGGTGCGGGTGAAGTGCACGACGGGGTGGCGGCGGGCGAACTCCTCCAGCGACAGCTGCCCGTCGGTGGTCTCGAACGGCAGCCACGGCAGCATCGTGCGCAGCATGTCCGTGTCGTACCGGACCAGGGACTTGACGCCCAGATGGTGCACGGACAGGAACTGGGCAAGCCGCTCGGGCTCCCCCGCGGCCAGGCCGGTCAGCCAGGCCCGGACGCGTTCGCCCAGTGCCTCGCGGACGGCGGCCAGGGTCTCGTCGGCGTACAGGCTCTCGCGGGAGGCGGTCGGCCGCAGGCTGTCGGTGTCGACGACGCACCGGACGAAGAACGCCCAGTCGGGCAGGAGGTCGTCGGCCCGCTCGGTGAGCAGCATGCCCTTCAGGTGCACGCGGTGCCCGGCGCGCTGGGCAGGGCTGACGGCGGCGGGCAGCACGTAGCCCACTCCCCGTACCCCGGCGAGCGGGACGTCGAGGTCGATGACGTCCAGCGGGCTGAAGCCGAAACGCTCGTGGCAGTAGCGGGCGAGCGCCACGCGCCGCGCGGCCGGGCCGGGGTGCGGGCGCTCCCACACCGGCGGCCGTTCGGTCACCGGCGTGCCGCCGACCCGCACGTCGTACGGCAGCAGCGAGCCGAAGTCCTTGGCGAGCGCGGTCACGCGCTCCTCGGTGAGCCATTCGCCGCTGCCGGGCCGGGCGGTGAGGTGCACGGTGGTGCCGGGCTCGGGGCGGGCCTCGTCGGGCAGGGTGCGGACGGTGTACGAACCGTCGTCGCGGGCCGTCCACTCCACGGGCGGCGCGTCCGGCACACGGGCGGAGCGGCTGACGACCCGGATCCGGTCGGCGACCACGAAGCAGGCGAGCAGGCCGATGCCGAACTGGCCGAGGAACTCGGCGCGGGCGGACTCCAGTCCGTCGCGCTTGGAGCTGCGGCCGATGGTGGCCAGCAGGTTGTGCACATCGGCCTCGGTCAGGCCGATGCCGGTGTCCTCCACGCGCAGCCGCTCCCCGTCGGCGAACAGCTCCACGCGCGCAGGTGCCCCGGGCTGCTCGGCACGGCGCGCGGTGATGGCGTCGACGCCGTTCTGGAGCAGTTCGCGCAGGTAGACCTTGGGGCTGGAGTAGAGGTGGTGGGAGAGGAGGTCCACCAGGCCGCGCAGGTCGACCTGGAAGGTGTGCGGTGTCTCGTCTGCAGTCATGGTGTCTGCGCCGGCAAGGCCCCGGAGGGGGCGGCGCGGGTAGGGCGATCTGGTGATCGCGGCCGCCGAATGCCGCACATCGTATGGCGGCGCGGCCCGGCGTGACCAGCGGTTTCCGCGGGCGCGGGCGGTGCGCGGGGCTCGCGGTGGCGTCGCGGGCCGCCACGCCCGGCAAGGTACCGGCCGGTTGTTCACCGGTCGTTGGGGCCGACGGCACACGGCACGAGTAGGAACGGTCGCGGACACTCGACGGCCCACTTTTTGCGGACTTTGGAGGTCACGATGGCGAACGGAACAGGAAGCGGCGTCGGGCGGCGCGCAGTGCTGCGGGGCGGGCTCGCCGCTTCGGGGGCGCTGCTGGTCCCGGCGGCGGCCGCTCCCGCGCTGGCCCTGTCGGGGCGGCCGACGGCGACGTCCGGCGTGCAGAGCGGTGACGTGACGGCGACGGGCGGCCTGGTGTGGGTGCGCTCGGACCGCCCGGCGCGGATGATCGTGGAGACCTCCGCGACGGGGTCGTTCCGCAACGCGCGCCGCTGGACCGGCCCGCTGGTCGGCCCGGACACCGACTTCACCGGTGCGACCCGGCTGCACGGCCTGCCGTCGGGCGAGCAGATCCACTACCGGGTGCTGCTGTCCGACCCGCACGACCCGCGCCGCACCGGCGAGCCGGTCTCCGGCACCTTCCGGACCACACCCCGGAGCCGGCGGGCAGGGGTGCGTTTCGTGTGGTCCGGCGACCTGGCCGGGCAGGGCTGGGGCATCAACCCCGACATCGGCGGCTACCGCATCTTCGACGCGATGGGGTGCCTGGACCCCGACTTCTTCCTGTGCAGCGGCGACAACATCTACGCCGACGGGCCGATCGCCGCGACCCAGGCGCTGCCCGACGGCACCGCCTACCGGAACATCACCACCGTGGAGAAGTCCAAGGTCGCCGAGACGCTGGCCGAGTTCCGCGGCAACTTCCGCTACAACCTGCTGGACGGGAACCTCCGGGGGTTCAACGCCCAGGTGCCCTCGATCATCCAGTGGGACGACCACGAGGTGCGCAACAACTGGTACCCGGGCGAGGTCGTCGGGGCCTCGGACCCGCGCTACACCGAGAAGAGCGTGGACGTCCTCGCGACCCGCGCCCGCCGCGCGTTCAGCGAGTACTTCCCCGTCTCCACGCTGCGCCCGGGCTCCGGCGGCCGGGTCCACCGCGTGCTGCGGCACGGCCCGCTGCTGGACGTCTTCGTGCTCGACATGCGCACCTACCGCAACGCCAACTCCCCCGACGACCAGACCCGCGACCCGCAGGGCATCCTGGGCCGCGAGCAACTGGAGTGGCTCAAGGGCGAGCTGTCGCGGTCCCGCGCGGTGTGGAAGGTCATCGCCGCCGACATGCCGATCGGCCTGGTCGTGCCGGACAGCACCGAGGGGCTGCCGAACATCGAGGCCGTGGCGCAGGGCGACCCGGGCGCGCCGCTGGGGCGCGAGCTGCAGATCGCCGAGCTGCTGCGCTTCGTCAAGCACCGCCGGATCACCGGCACGGTGTGGCTGACCGCCGACGTCCACCACACCTCGGCGCAGCACTACCAGCCCTCGCGTGCCGCTTTCGCCGACTTCGAGCCGTTCTGGGAGTTCGTCTCCGGCCCGCTCAACGCGGGCGCCTTCCCGGCGAGCGCGCTGGACGGCACGTTCGGCCCGGAGCGGGTCTTCGTGAAGGCCCCGACCGCCGCGAACGTCTCGCCGGCCGAGGGCTACCAGTTCTTCGGCCAGGTCGACATCGACGGCCACTCCGGGGACCTGACGGTCCGTCTGCGGGAGCAGGACGGCAGCGTCCTGTTCACCAAGGTGCTCCGGCCGGGCCTGGTCGGGCAGTAGCCGGGCCGGGCGGCGAGGAGCGTCCCGGCGGCGGCCGTACGGTCCGCCGCCGGGACCGCGGCGCCCACTGCACGGGCGTACGCAAATCCCCCGGGCAGGAGGACGAATTCACGTCCCGCCGGGGCCGCACGACCACGTCCTGCGGTAGACATGCAGGTCGTGACCGACGAACTGACCTACGACCACCCGGGCGTCACCAGGGACCCCGGCGCGGCGACCCCGCCCGGGTTCCACCGGTTGCGGGAGCGCACATGGCTCGGCGAGGGTCCGGAGGTCATGGCGGCCGCCACCCGCGCCCTGTTCGGCTGGCGGATGCACCGCGCGGCGGGCCTGCGGGTGCCCGCGGGCACCCCGGACGCCGCGCCGGGGGTGCGGGCGCCGCTGCGCTTCGGCCCCTTGAGCGCTCCGTGCCGGGTGGTGTGGGCCGAACGGGGCCCGGAGCGGGCCGGGTTCGCGTACGGGACGCTCGCCGGACACCCCGAGCGCGGCGAGGAGTCGTTCGTCGTCGGCCGGGAGGCGGACGGCTCCGTGTGGCTTGATGTGACGGCCGTCAGTGGACCCGGCGCGTGGTACGTGCGTCTACTGGGCCCCTTGGGGCGCGTCACTCAGCGTGTCCTCGCCCGCCGGTACGGACGTTGCCTGCGCCGATTGTCGCAGGACGAAACTATTGAAAAGGGGAGTTAATCGACATGGAACACCCTTTACCCGTCGGTCACAGCGCGTTCGCGATCGCGCAACACGTGTTCGGCATGGTGTTTGCATGCCAGATTTGACGTACGCCACGACCAACTCCCGTCGGCTTCGCCACCATTGGCATCGCGGCACCGTCGGGCTCGCCGTGCTCCTCGTCGCGGTCGCGACGGCCGACCTCATCGCCGGACTCGCCGGACTCACCCGGCACGCAGCCGGCGGCGCCGTTCTGCTGGACACCCCGGCCGCCGCCCTGATCGCCACGGCCGGCCTCCACACGTGGCGGGCACGGCGCCGCGGCCACTCACCCCCACCGGCCGGCGGCACCGCCGCCACCGGGACGGCGGAGCCGGGGGAAAGCTCCGCCGCCGACCCCGCCCGGGATCCCGACCCCGCCCGCAGCGCCGGGACGGCCCTGTGGCGGATGCGCACCACCGTGCGCGACAGGCCCGGCAGCCTCGCCGCCGTGGCCACGGCACTGGCCGCCCGGGACGTGGACATCCTCACCCTCCAGACGCACCCGCTGACCGACGGGACCGTCGACGAGTTCCTGCTGCGCGCCCCCGCGGAACTGCCCGCCGGGGAACTGACCCGCACCGCGGACACCGCCGGCGGCCGCGACACCTGGATCGAGCGCGCCGACGCCCACGACCTCGTCGACACCCCGACCCGGATGCTGACCCTCGCCACCCGCACCGCGATGGACGCCGCCGAACTTCCGTTGTCCCTGCGCCAGTTGCTCGGCCGCTGCACCATCAGGTCCACCCCGTCCGGCCGGCCCGGCGGCGACATCGCCGAGGACGCGCTGGAGGAGACCGTCATGCGGCTGCGCGACCCCGCCGGAGGGACGATCACCGTGGAACGCGCCTGCCTGCCCTTCACCCCGACCGAGTTCGCCCGCGCCCGCGCGCTGGTCGAACTGGACGACCGGCTGGGTGCCCGGGTCCCCGGGCACCGGGCCGTCCTGACCCTGCCCGAGGGCAACGAGATCACCGTCCGCCGGGCCGGCCCCGAGGACCTCGCGGCCGCCCGGGACCTGCACCGGCGCTGCTCACCGGCCACGCTGGCGCACCGCTACCACGGTCCGGTCGCCGACGTGGACCGCTACCTCACCCACCTGCTCGGCCCGCGGTTCGGCCGGACCCTCGCCGTGGAGACGGTCTCCGGCCGCGTCGTCGCCCTCGCCCACCTGCTGTGGGACGGCGACGAGACCGAGGTCGCGCTGCTCGTCGAGGACGCCTGGCAGCGCCGCGGCATCGGGCTGGAACTGCTGCGCCGGCTGGTCGCGCAGGCCGTCGAGGCCGGGTGCGAGAGCGTGTACGCGGTGACCCGGTCGACCAACACCGGGATGATCGCGGCGATGCGCCGTCTGGACCTGCCGCTGGACTACCAGGTCGAGGACGGCACCCTGGTCATCACCGCGACGCTGTCACCGGCCGAGGCGAGCGCTCCGCTGCGCTGAGCGCCCGGTCCAGGTCGTCCCACAGGTCCTCGGCGTCCTCCAGCCCGACCGACAGCCGCAGCAGCCGGTCGCTGACGCCGGCACCGTGCCGGTCGTCCTCGTCCACGATGCGGTGGCTGATCGAGGCCGGGTGCTGGATCAGGGTGTCGACGGCGCCGAGGCTGACCGCCGGGGTGATCAACCGGACCCCCGCGATCACCTCGTGCGGGTCACCGGTCACCTCGAAGGCCACCATGGCGCCGCCGATCCGCGGGTAGTGCACTCGCGCCACCCGCGGGTCCGCGGCCAGCCGCGCCACCAGCGCGGCCGCCGTGGCCGACGCGGCCCGTACCCGGACCGGCAGCGTCGACAGCCCGCGCAGCAGCAGGTACCCGGCGAGCGGGTGGAGCACGCCGCCGGTCGCGAAGCGCACCTTGCGGAGCACGCGGGCGAACTCCTCGTCGCAGGCGACGACCCCGCCCAGGACGTCGCCGTGGCCACCGAGGTACTTGGTGGCGCTGTGCAGCACGATCCGGGCACCGCTCTCCAGCGGGCGCTGCAGGACGGGGGTGGCGAAGGTGTTGTCGACGAGCAGCGGCACCGTGCCGCAGGAGTGGGCGACCGCCCGCAGGTCGACCTCGGCCAGGGTCGGGTTGGCCGGGGTCTCCACGATCACCAGGCCGGTGTCGGGCCGGACGGCGTCGGCGATGCCGGCGGGGTCGGTCCAGGTGACCTCGGTGCCCAGCAGCCCGCCCGTCAGCAGGTGGTCGCTGCACCCGTACAGCGGGCGCACGGCCACCACGTGGCGCAGGCCCATGGCGGCCCGGGCCAGCAGGGTGGCGGTCAGCGCCGCCATGCCGCTGGCGAAGGCGACACCGGCCTCGGCGCCCTCCAGCCGGGCCAGCGCCGTCTCAAAGCGGGCGACCGTCGGGTTGTCGAGACGCGAGTAGACGGGCGGCCCCTGAAGGGCGGCGCCCGTGGCGGCGAAGTCGTCCAGCCGGGCGGCCTCGGCGCGGCTGTCCCGGGAGGGGTAGGTGGTGGACAGGTCCAGAGGGACGGCGTGCAGGCCGAGATCGGTGAGGTCCTCGCGGCCCGCGTGCACGGCCTCGGTGGCGAGGGCACGGGAACGGGATGAGTGCGCGGCTGTCGTGTCCATGGCCCGATGCTGAACAGCTGCCGCCCCGTAGTGGTGATGGCCCGTGTAAATTTCGGCCGGTGTCCGATTCTGTGCTTCTGGATCCGGTCGACCTCGAGATCCTGCGTCTCCTGCAGAACGATGCCCGGACGACCTACCGGGACCTCGCCGCCGCCTGCGGGGTCGCGCCGTCCACCTGTCTCGACCGGGTCAACCGGCTGCGACGCACCGGGGTGATCCTCGGCCACGAGCTGCGCGTCGACCCCGCCCGGCTCGGACGGCCCCTGGAGGCGCTGCTGTCGGTCCAGGTCCGGCCGCACCGCCGGGAGCTGATCGGCCCGTTCGTGGACCGGGTGCGGGCACTGCCCGAGTCGCGCGCGCTCTTCCACCTCACCGGCCCGGACGACTACCTCGTGCACGTCGCCGTCGCGAGCACCGGTGATCTTCAGCGCCTGGTCGTCGACGAGTTCACCTCCCGGCCCGAAGTGGCCCGCGTGGAGACCCGGTTGATCTTCCAGCACTGGGACTGCGGACCACTGCTCCCGCCCGCGTCAGCAATATGATCCGCAATGGTGATGACGCGGCCCGGCGCTCCGTACCAGGATGTTGCCCATGTCCGACACCACCAGCAGCGCACTGCCCCGCGCGGTAGCCGACGCCTACGTCGACGCAGCCACCGAACTCGACCCCATCACCGCCACGTACCTGGGCGTCCGGACCGGGCAGGACCGGCTCCCCGACTTCTCACCGGCAGGTCTGGAGGCCCAGGCGGACCTCGCCCGGCGCACCCTGGCCGCCCTCGACTCCGCCGAGGTGCCGGACGACGACGAGCGCCGCTGCGCACGTCTGCTGCGCGAACGGCTCACCGCCGAACTCGCCGTCCACGAGGCGGGCGAGGGCCTGCGCGCCGTCAGCAACCTGCACTCCCCCGTGCACGCCGTCCGCAACGTCTTCACGCTGATGCCCACGCAGACCGACGAGGACTGGGCCGCCGTCGCCGCCCGCCTGCGCGCGGTGCCGGAGGCCCTGGCGGGCTACCAGGCCTCCTTGGAGGCGGGCCTGGAACTCAAGCTGCCGGCGGGCCCGCGGCAGGTCGCCACCGTCGTCGTGCAGCTCGGCGAGTGGCTGGACGACGAGGCGGGCAGCTGGTTCACCCAGTTCGTCAAGGACGGCCCGCAGGCGCTGCGCACCGACCTGGACGCGGGCGCCGCCATGGCGACCGGTGCCGTGGCCGCGCTGCGCGACTGGCTGCGCGACTCCTACGCCGCGTCGGTCGAGGGCACCTCCGACGCGGTCGGCCGGGAGCGCTACGCCACCTGGGCGCGCTACTGGACCGGCTCCGACCTCGACCTGGACGAGGCATACGCCTGGGGCTGGGAGGAGTTCCGCCGTATCGAGGCGGAGATGCGCGACGAGGCCGAGAAGGTCCTGCCCGGGTCCACCCCGATGGAGGCGCTCGCCCACCTCGACGAGCACGGCGAGGCGATCGAGGGCGTCGACGCGGTGCGCGACTGGCTCCAGGCCCTCATGGACGAGGCCATGAACGCGCTTGACGGCACGCACTTCGACCTCGCCGAGCCGGTCAGGCACGTCGAGTCCCGCATCGCCCCGCCCGGCAGCGCCGCCGCCCCGTACTACACGGCGCCCTCGCTCGACTTCTCCCGGCCGGGCCGCACCTGGCTGCCGACGCTGGGCCGCGAGCGCTTCCCGGTCTGGGACCTGGTCAGCACCTGGTACCACGAGGGCGTCCCCGGCCACCACCTCCAGCTCGCCCAGTGGGCCTACGTCGCCGACCGGCTCTCCCGCTACCAGGCCACCATCGGCCAGGTCAGCGCCAACGCCGAGGGCTGGGCCCTGTACGCCGAGCGCCTGATGGACGAACTCGGCTTCCTCACCGACCCGGGCCGGCGCCTCGGCTACCTCAACGCCCAGATGCTGCGCGCCACCCGTGTGATCCTCGACATCGGCATGCACCTGGAACTGCGCATCCCGGACGACAGCCCGTACCGGCCCGGCGAGACGTGGACCCCGGAGCTGGGCCGCGACTTCTTCGGTGCGTACAACGGGCTCAGCGCCGCCATGCTCGACAGCGAGATCATCCGCTACCTCGGCATGCCCGGCCAGGCCATCGGCTACAAGCTCGGCGAGCGCTCCTGGCTCGCGGGCCGGGAGGCCGCCCGCGCCGCCCACGGCGACGCCTTCGACGCCAAGGCCTGGCACATGGCCGCCCTGTCCCAGGGCTCCCTGGGCCTGGACGACCTCGTCGACGAGCTGTCCCGGCTCTGACCGTGCCCGTCCGGCGGCGGTCCGCACCGCCGCCGGACGGCGGGACGCGGGCGGTGTGGCGCGTTCCGTCGAGTGACTGTCCGGTAACGCCCTGTTGACGAGGCACGGGGCGGATAGGCTGCACCTATGGGGGTGTTGCTCGACTTCTGTACGGGTCCACCGGTCCGTCCGTGCCGTGACGCGACCGGGGTGGCACGGACGGACATCGCCCGGGTGCCCGGGGTCCGCGGGACCGGCCGGCCGCCCGGCCGGCGCGGGCGCCACGAGCCTTCCCGCTCGTGCGCCCCCGGTCCCCACCGCCCACGCCGCCCGCGCCGCCTCAGCGGCACCCCCGGTCCCCGAAGGAACGGTGCCACCCGATGATCCCGCACGCCTGCCACGACGAGGGCCGCCTGGTGCTCACCCACGGCCGGATCGTCCTGCGCGAACAGCTCCCCCCGGAGGCGGCCCGGCTCGCCGACGGCAAACCGGCCGGGCTGTCGTGGATCGACGGCGGGCCCGGCGAGGGCACCGTCCTCGCCGCGGGAATGATCACGATCGCGGCCGCGGCCGGGGTGTACGCGCCGGGATGGGGGCTGTTCGTGATCCAGCGGTCGGAGGACGGCCTCGCCCTCGGCGGCATAGGCTTCCACGGCCCGCCCTCCGTCGACGACCGGGTCGTCGAGATCGGCTACGACCTCTCGGAGTCGGCACGCGGCGCCGGCTGGGCCACCGACGCCGTCCGCGTCCTCTCGCACTGGGCGCTGACCCGCGCCGAGGTGCGCACGGTGCTCGCCACGACCGACCCGGCGAACCGGCTCTCGCAACGGGTCCTGGAACGCGCCGGGTTCGGGCGGGTCGCGGACCGCGACGCACAACGAGCCTACGAACTGCGGCTGCGCGCCGCCTGAGAAGTCGGCACGCGGCGCCGACCGGGCCACCGACGCCGTCCGCGTCCCCTCGCACCGGGCACTCACCCGCGCCGACGCGCGCACGGTGCTCGCCACGACCGACCCGGCGAACCGGCTCTCGCAACGGGTCCTGGAACGCGCCGGGTTCGGGCGCGTCGCCTGACCGGCAGCTAAATCCGTGTCGCCCGGCGGTGCGCCGGGGCATCATCGACCCTCGTGAACACCTCGGCCCGCACCCTCTTCCTCTCGCCGCGCACCACAGCCACCGGCCGCGCGCTGGCGACCGCCGCGCACCGGCGCGGCATTCCCGCGCACACCCTGCGGGAGTGGCGCGTGCCGGCCGAGCTGTCGACCGCGCCCGGCCCGTCCCTGTACGCCGGGCCGCTGTTCGCCGACGCGGTCGCGGGCGACCAGGGACTGTCGCTGGCCCTGCTGGAGGCGGACGCCGACTGGCTGGCCCGCCTACCCCTGGAGCTGACGCAACGTCATATCGAGTTCACCACCCTGGCGGAGGCCCGCGGACTGCGGCGGCCGGCCTTCGTCAAGCCGCCCAACGACAAGAGCTTCCCGGCCCGCGTGTACCGGGACGGCAGCGGACTGCCGGGGCCGGACGCGGTGGACGACGACGCGCCGGTGCTGGTCAGCGACATCGTCGCCTTTGACGTGGAGTACCGGCTCTTCCTGTGCGACGGGCAGGTGCTGACGGGCAGCCGGTACGCGACGGGCGGCGAGCTGGACGTGGCACCGCTGGACGCCGACCCCGCGCGGGGCGGAGTCCTGGACTTCGCCGCGCGGCTGTTCGCACCCGGGGTGCCCGCACTGCCCTCCGCCGTCGTGGTCGACGTCGGTCGTGTTGCCGGGAACTGGGCCGTGGTCGAGGCCAACGCGGCCTGGGCGAGCGGGCACTACGCCTGCGACGAAGATGCCGTGCTCGACGTGGTGCTGCGCGCCGCGGCCCCGGCGCAGGGGCCCGGGATGGCGGGCGACGCCCGCTTCCGACGGCCCGTCGCCACCGTCGTGCGCTGAACACCGGGCCGTCGGCCCGGGGGTACCGGCCCCTCCCGCGTACCCGGCGCGGTAAGTGCAGGCCCCGCCCTGTTCGCCGCGGGGTCGGTGCCGCGCCGGGGTACTCCCCCTCCCGGCCGGTTGGGGGGGGCCAGATAGGCACGTGCGATGACCCCGGACCACCTCTTCCGTAGGCCCGTCGCCTCCGTTGTCCGCTGAACGTCTGGCCGTCGGCCCGGACGTACCGGCCAGGCTCGACGGCGAGGCCCGGCACCGCCACCCAGCCGGGCGGCGGGCCGGGACAGCCCCGCATCTCGCACGGCGTGTTCATGGCCCCCGGTGAGGCTCGCGCCGAGCGTCAGCAGCCGCAGTCGCCGGCCGCGACGGGAGCCGCGAGCGGGTCGGCGGGCTGCCGTTCGCTGCCCGCGGCCGTCTCGTAGGCGAGGCCCTCGCGGATCCAGTACTCCATGCCGCCGAGCATCTCCTTGACCCGGTAGCCGAGCCCGGCCAGTGCGAGGGCGGCGCGCGTGGCGCCGTTGCAGCCGGGGCCCCAGCAGTGGACGACGACGGGGACGGCGGGGTCGAGGAGGGCGGGCGCCTCGTGCGGGATCCGCGCGGTCGGCAGGTGGACCGCGCCGGGGATGTGCCCCTGCTCCCAGGCCTCGGCGGAGCGGGAGTCGACCAGCACGAAGCCGGGGTCGCCGCCGGCGGCCAGCGCGCCGGCGACATCGGCGACATCGGTGTGGAAGGCCAGGCTCGCCGCGAAGTGGGCCGCGGCGTCGGCGGGCGCGGCGGGCGGCACCCGCAGCACGGGGTTGTCGGTGGTGGTGCCGGCGGCGGGCACGGAAGGCGCGGAGGTCGATGTCATGAGCAGGAATCTACGGTCGGCGGCCGGCACCCGGAAGGCACGTTCCCCGGCCTCACGGTTGCCCGGCCGGGGAATCCCCTGCTAGACACGGCCCATGACCGTGGAATCCCTTGACGCCACCGATTGGCGCATTCTGGACGCGCTCCAGCACGACGGCCGGGCCAGCTACGCCGAACTCGCGCGGGCGGTCGCGATGTCCGCCAGCGCCGTGACCGAGCGCGTGCGCCGACTGGAGGAGGCCGGGGTGATCACCGGGTACTCCGCGGTGGTCGACCTCGACCGGATCGGCCGCCCGATCCTCGCGTTCGTCCGGCTGCGCTATCCGCACGGCAACTACAAGCCGTTCCACGACCTGCTGGCCTCGACGCCCGAGATCCTGGAGGCGCACCACGTCACGGGCGACGACTGCTTCATCCTGAAGGTCACCGCCCGTTCGATGCGTCACCTGGAGGAGATCACCGGCCGTGTCTCCGGGCTCGGTTCGGTGACGACGAACGTCGTCTACTCCTCACCGCTCGCCCGCCGCGCGGTGGCGCAGTGATGAACCGCGCTGCCCCTTGACGACCTGGAGCTGCGCCGGGATGCGCTGCCGCAGGTCCGCGACATGGCTGACGATGCCGACCGCGCGGTCCCGCTCGCGCAGCCCGTCGAGCACGTCCAGGACCTCGTCGAGGGTCTGCTCGTCGAGGCTGCCGAACCCCTCGTCGATGAAGAGGGTGTCCAGCCGGGCCCCGCCCGCCTCGTCGGTCACCACATCGGCGAGGCCGAGGGCCAGGGCGAGGGAGGCGAAGAAGGTCTCGCCGCCGGACAGGGTGGCGGTGTCGCGTTCGGTGCCCGTCCAGGAGTCCACGGCCATCAGGCCGAGGCCCGACTTGACGCCGCGTGAGGCGCGGGCGTCAGTGTGCACGAGGGTGTACCGGCCGGAGGACATCCGCTGCAGGCGCACGCTCGCGGCGGCCGCCACCTGTTCGAGGCGGGCCGCCAGCACATAGGTCTCCAGCTCCATCCGCAGCGTGTTCTCGCCCGCCCCGGTCGCCAGGTCGGCCAGGCGGCGCAGCCGCGCGTACTCGGCGCGGGCGGGCGCCAGTTCACGGGTACGGGACAGCGCCTCGGCGCCGAGGCGGCCGAGGGCGTCGCAGGTCGTACGGGCCGCGTCCTGACGGGCCGCGGCACCGCGCAGCCCGCCGGTGGCGTCCTCGACGGCGCGCCGGGCGCCCTCGGGGTCGGCGGGCGGCAGGGCGGCCGCCTCCGCGACGTCCAGCGCGGTGAGTTCCGCGGTGACGGCCGTCTCCTCACGGCGGCGCTCCTCCACGCGCTGCCGCAGCCGCTGCACCTCGGCCGGGTGCAGGAGCGCCGCGGCGGCGGCCTCGGGGGTGTCGAACCCGGCCCGGTAGGCGGCGTCGGCGAGGCCCGCGTCGGCCTCCTTGAGCGCGCGGGCGGTCTCCTGCTCGGCACGGGCGGCCCCGGCCGCGGCGGCGATCCGTTCGGCCTGCGCCGCGAGAGCGGCACGGCGTTCGGCGACGGTGGCGCATTCGCCCCGGGCCCGCTCCAGTTGTCCGGTCAGCGCCGCGTGCTCCTGGTCCAGCACCTCGCGGCGGGAGACGACGGAGGCGACCCGGCTCTCGGCCTCGTGCCGCAGCCGGGTACGCCGGGTGTGCTCCGCGACGGCCCGGTCGAGGGCCTGCCGGGCCTCGGGCAGCGTCGCGGCCTCGGCGGACGCCTCGCGGAAGGCGCGCTCCAGTTCCGCGTGGGAGGCCGCGAGTTCGGCCTCGGGCGTCCGTCCCGCCTCGGCGACGGCAGCGTCGCGGGCCGCCGTGACGCGCGCAACGTGCGCCTGGGCGTTCTCGCGGGCGGCGGCGGCGTCCTGGTGGGCGGCCTGGGCGGCCTCCTCCTCGGCCCGGCCGACCTGCCGGTCCGAGGGCGTGGCCGGGTGCGGGTGCTCGGTCGCCCCGCAGACCAGGCAGCCCTGGCCGTCGCGGAGCCGGGTGGCGAGTTCGGCGGCGATGCCGTTGATCCGGGCCTCGCGGACGTCCTGCCAGTGGTCGCGGGCATCGGCGGCGGTGTCCCGGGCGGCCCGGAGCCGTTCCTCGGCGTCCCGCAACTCCCGCTCCCGCAGGTCGCGTTCACGGGCGGCCGCGAGCTTGCGGCGGGAGGACTCCAGGGTGCCCGCGAGCTCTGCGGCACGGGTGGTGGCGGACTGGGCCGTGTCGATCCGCCGCTCGTGGCCGGGACGGGCCCCCTCCCACTCCTCCAGCCAGGCGCCGGTGTCGGCGATCAACTGCTCGTCGGCATCCGTCTCGCGCTCCAGCCGGGCGCGCTCGGCGGCGAGTTCGGCCGCACGGTGCTCGGCGCGGACGGCCTCGGCCAGGCTCCCCAACTCCTCGCGCAGGCCGTTCCCGTACGCGGTGAGCTGCTCGGCACCGGCACCTGCGAGCGCCCCGGGGAGGGCCGCGCGGGCGGCGCGCTCCTCCTCGGCGGCGCGCCGGTGCCGGGCGGCGGCGCGGTCCCGCAGTTCCAGCGCGGGACCGACGCCTTCGGCCCGCCGCGCCGTCTCCAGGAGCGCCTCCTCGCGGTCCCGGAGTTCGCTCTGCCCGGCCAGTACGCCGGCGCGGCGGGACGCCGCGGCGTGCCGCCGCTGGAGGGCGTGGAGTTCCTGCACGGCCTCGGCAGCGCGCTGGGCCCGCGCGTGCCGCGTCTCGGCCGCGGTGGTGGCGAGGTCGGCGACGGCGGCCCGCTCGTGGGCCGCCGCCCGCAGGACCGCCGCCCACTGAAGGACGTGCGGGGCGAAATCCGGATGCCCCGCGTCGGCGCCCTCGGGCAGCCATGCCTCCAGGCGTTCCGAACCCTCGCCGGCGGCCTGCTGCATCCCGTGGGCGAGCCGCAGCAGCTCGTCGTCGCCCGCCCGCACCCGCGCATGGGCGGCGTTGCGCCGGGCCTTGAGCCATTCCTCGGCCGCCTTGAAGCGCCGGGTGTCGAAGAGCTTCCCGAGCAGCGCGGCGCGGTCGGTGGCGGTGGCCCGCAGGAAGGTCGCGAACTCGCCCTGCGGCAGCAGCACGACCTGGCAGAACTGCTCGCGGCTCATGCCGATCAGCCGCAGCAGTTCCTCCCCCGCCTCCTGGTGCGACTTGCTGAGTGCGCGCCACTGCCCAGCCGACTGCTCGCGCAGCAGCGTGACCGCCTTCTCCATGGTGAAACCGCTGCCGCGCTTCTTCGGGCGCGGCTGCTCGGGGCGGCGGGTGATCTCCAGCCGCCGGCCGCCGACGGTGAGGTCCAGCACGACCTCCGTCGGCGTGTCGGGACCGGCGTGGTCGCTGCGCAGGCGGTTACCGGGCCGGCTGCCCGGGACCCCTCCGTACAGGGCGTAGCAGACGCCGTCCAGCACGGAGGTCTTGCCGGCGCCGGTCGCGCCGTGCAGCAGGAACAGCCCCGCCGAGGACAGCTCGTCGAAATCGACGGTGTGGCTGCCGGCGAAGGGGCCGAAGGCGGTGAGGGTCAGGCGGTGCAGGCGCATCAGTCGGTCTCCGCGCGGGCGGCGTCGGTGCGGACCGCGTCCAGGGCGTCGCGCAGGACGGCCCGTTCCGCGGTGTCGGGGGCGGTGCCGCGCACATGGGCCACGAAGTCCTCGGCGATCTGGCGGTCGCTGCGGCCGCGCAGTCGCTCGGCGTACGAGGCGAGCGGGTCCTCGTCCGCGCGCTCGGGCTCGAAGGCGAGCGCGAGCGCGTGCGGGAAACGCTCGCGCAGCCGGGCCATGGCGTCGTGCGGACGGAACGCGTCGGTCAGGGTGATCTCCACCCAGGCGTCCTCGTGGCGTGCGAGGGCGGGGTCGTCGAGCAGGTCGTCGATGCGGCCGCGGATCCGGGCGAGCCGCCGGGGCATCGGGCAGTCGACCCGCTCCGCGGCCACGGAGCCGTCGGGGCCGAGGTCCACCAGCCACATGCTCTTGCGGTGGTCGGCCTCGGAGAAGGAGTACGCCAGCGGGGAGCCGGAGTAGCGCACCCGCTCGGTGATCGTCTGCGCACCGTGGAGGTGGCCGAGGGCGACGTAGTCGACGCCGTCGAAGACCCCGGCGGGCACGGCGGCGACACCGCCGACGGTGATGTCGCGCTCGCTGTCGCTGGGCGCACCGCCCGCGACGAAGGCGTGCGCCAGGACCACGGAGCGGGTGCCGGTCGGGCGCCCGGCGAGATCGGCGCGCACGCGCGCCATGGCGGCCGACAGCACCTCGGTGTGCCCGGCGCGCTCGACGGCGAACTCCTCGCGCACCAGGGCGGGTTCGAGGTAAGGCAGCCCGTAGAGCGCGACCGGTCCGTGCGCGTCGGCGAGGACGACGGGGGTGGCGCACCCGGCCGGGTCGGTGCGCAGGTGGATGCCCGCGCGGTCGATGAGTCCGGAGGCGACGCCGAGCCGGCGGCCCGAGTCGTGGTTGCCGGAGATCATCACCGTCGGCACCCCGAGGCCGGCGAGCCGGTGCAGGGTGCGGTCGAAGAGCTCGACGGCGGGCAGCGACGGCAGCGCCCGGTCGTACACGTCGCCCGCGACGAGGACGGCGTCGACGCCCTCCGCGCGCACGGTGGCCACGAGGTGGTCGACGAAAGCCGCCTGGGCGTCCAGCAGTCCGACCCGGTGGAACGACCGCCCCAGGTGCCAGTCGGAGGTGTGCAGCAGCCTCATCGCGGCTCTCCCGCCCGCATGTCCCGCTCCTCCGGCTCTCGTTCCGTGTGCTCGGTGTGCAACGTGCTCCGCAGGGGACCCGGTGTCCCCACCCTTCCCATGCGCTTCGGAGATCAGGCTATCCGCCACCTGTGACAACGCGTCCTGGGAGTCCGAATCCGGGCAAGGTCGGTCAAGAGGCGTCCCCGGACGTGGGTGGCGCCCGTACGATGACCGCCATGACGGCGAGCGACTCCGGCAGACCCCCCGCCCCCCTTGTCGACGGCCGGTTCGAGCTGCTGGAACGCCTCGGCGGCGGGGGCATGGGCCTGGTGTGGCGGGCCCGGGACACCGCGCTGCACCGCGAGGTCGCGCTGAAGGAAGTCCGGCTGCCGGACCCGGACTTGGGGGAGACCGACCCCGGGGCGGCGGCGAAACTGCGGGAGCGCGTGCTGCGCGAGGCCCGCGCGCTGGCCCGGGTGCACCACCCCAACGTCGTTACGATCCACCACATCGTGGACACAGCGGACCTTCCACACCCGTGGCTGGTCATGGAACTGGTCACCGGCGGCACCTTCCAGGACGTGATCGCACGGGGCCCGCTGGCGCCGCACGAGGCGGCCCGTATCGGGCGCGGCGTCCTCGCCGGGCTGTGCGCCGCCCACGCGGCCGGGGTCCAGCACCGCGACGTGAAGCCGGCGAACGTGCTGCTGCGGCCCGACGGCACCCCGGTGCTCACGGACTTCGGCATCGCCACGCTCGGCGACGCCTCGCGGCTGACCACCACCGGCGGCCTCATCGGCTCGCCCGAGTACATCGCCCCCGAACGGATCCGCGGCAAGGAGGGCGACCCCGCGTCCGATCTGTGGTCGCTCGGCATGATGCTGTACGTCGCGGTGGAGGGCGCCCATCCGCTGCGCCGCGAGACCAGCATCGCCACGCTCGTCGCGATCCTCGACGAGCCCCTCCCGCCGGCGGCGCGTTCCGGGCCCCTCGCCCCGGTGCTGGACGCACTCCTCGTACGCGACCCGGGCGCGCGGCCCGACGCGGAAAGCCTCGACCGGATGCTCGCGGAGGCCGGGCGCGCCGGGACCTCCGGGCCGCAGGACCCGGTTCCGGCCCCGGTTCACCCGGCGCCCTCCGACGCCGTACCGGCCGGCTTCGGACCCGTGCCCGCGGCTTACGGGCCGCCGCCGACGCGCGACCACCGGACCACGGGCACCCCGCCTGTCCGCCCTTCCCGCCGCCGCGGCCGGGCCGTCGCCGGCGCCTGCGCCGTCGCGGCGGTCGCCCTCGCGGGCGTCCTGCTCTGGAACCTCCTGCCGGGCCTGAACGACGCCGGCGCGCACACCTCAGGGACGCCCCGCGGCACCAGCTCGTCGGACGCCGCCGGGACGCTGCTCAGCGTCTCGGGGGCCCGCTCGATGGCCGGCGTCGTCCGGGGGGTCTCGGGCGGTACCAAGGTGCTGAGGCTCACCCTGTACCCGGACTTCGCGACCTTCGACGCCCCCACGAAGTCCGACAAGACCATCTACGACGGCTCCCTCTACCGCGACGGCAAGGCGGGCCCCTGGGGGGCCGGCGGCACCATCGACCCCGACGACGCCCTGATCGACCTCGACTCCGTCAACTGGGACGCACTGCCCGCCCTGATGAAGCGGGCCGAGAGGGACTGCGGAGTGGCGCACCCGCAGTACCTGTACCTGATCGTCGAATCGGGCCTCATCGACCACGAGCGCTACATGTCCTTCTACCGAACGGGCGACCACAGCCGCACGTGCTACATCCAGGCCACGCTCCAGGGCAAGGTCACCCGCGTCATGAAGGCCTGACGCAGCCCGGACGGCGGTACGACGGCGTGGGGAGGTGCCCCGCGGCACGGCACGGCCCACCGTGGGCACGGTGAACCTACTGACACCCGCGGCCGGCACCGTCGTGATGGCGACCGCCATCATCAGCGTGGGGTTCGGGCTGACCGGCCACCGCACGCTGTCCGTCGCGGCACTCGTGGTCGCCGGCGTGCTGTGGGCCGCGCTCGCGGCGGTGTTCGCGGTACGGCTCCTGCACTGCCCGGAACGCTGGCGCAAGGAGGCGCTGACACCTCCCGCGCTGACCGCGGTGGCGGCCACCTGCATCCTGGGCACCTGCCTGTCGCAGCAGGGCCTGCAGACCGCCGCGGCGGCCGCGCTCGCCCTGTCCGCGGCCTTGTGGCCGGCGCTGCTCGTGCCGGTGCTCCGGGGCAGGCAGCGGGGGCTGCCCGGGGTGGTGTTCCTCGTCTGCGTGGCCACGGAGGCGCTGGCCGTGGGCGCCGCGACGCTGGCCCTCGCGCGGCGGCTCGACTGGCTGTGCGGGCCCGCGCTGGCGTTCGCGCTGCTCGGCGTCGCCCTCTACGGAGTGGCGTTCGGGCGCTTCGACCGGCACCAGATCCGGACCGGCTCCGGCGACCACTGGATCGCGGGCGGCGCCCTGTCGATCGTCGCGCTCGCCTGCGACCGGCTGACGGCCGCCGCCGACCCCGACGGCCCGCTCGGCTGGGCCCCGGCCCTGCACGCCCCGCTGCGCGCCGCCGCCCTGGTCCTGCTGGCCGCCGCGCTCCTGTGGCTGCCCGTGCTGGTCTACGCCGAACTCCGCTGGCCCCGGCGGCGGTACGACATCCGCCGCTGGGCCACCGTCTTCCCGCTCGGCATGACCGCGGTGTCGGCCCTGTCGGCCGCCGCGCCGACCGGCTTCCCCGGGCTGGACGTGCTCGGGCGCGTGCTGCTCTGGGTGGCGGTGGCGGCGTGGCTCCTGACGGCGGCCGGTGCGGTCCGCTCGGCGCGGCGCGGCGGAGGTTCGCCATGACCTGGGCCCGGGCGGCGCATGGTGGTGCTGCACACCGTTCCGGCACGAGGGACGTCATGCCGGGATAATTCATATGACACTAATTTCTGTCATCTCAGTCGGTACTGATATCGTCTTCATCGTGCCCCACGACGCCCAGCTGATATTCGCCGACCACGTAGGCCGCTTCTACGCGCGCCAGTACGGCTTCCCCCCGATGGCCGGGCGCCTGCTGGGCTACCTGTTCGTCTGCGACCCCGCCCAGCAGACGATCGACGAACTGAGCGACGCCCTGCTGGCGAGCCGCAGCGCGATCACCGGTGCCGTCAAGCTGCTGGAGACGTACCGGATGGCACGCCGCACCCGCGCCGCCGGCGAGCGGGTGGACCGCGTGGTCCTCGACCCGGCGAGCCAGCAGCCGCAGAACTTCGACTCGGCCGTCCACCGGGAACACGCCGCCCTCTTCCGAGAGGGACTGGCCCTGCTCACCGAAGCCCCCGCCGAACGCCGCGCGCCACTGGAGGAGATGGTCGCCCTCGCCGACTTCCTCGGCGAGCGCCTCCCCCTGCTCCTGGAGGAGTGGCACGCCCACCGCGACGCCCTCCGGGCCGCCGGGACCCTGCCCGCACCGGACGAACACCGAGGAGAGACCGCACCATGACCGACTACCTTCCCGCCGGACTCCGCGCCCTCGCCGACGCCGGCGACCGCGACGCCGTCGACCAGGTGATCGAACTGGCCGTCGAGCACGACGACATGGACCTGCTCCGCACCTTCGCCGACGCGGGACACCGGGACGCCGCCGACATACTCATCGAACTCGCCACCGAGCAAGGCGACATGGACGAACTGCGCCGCCTCGCCGACACCGGAAACAGCGACGCCACCGACCAGCTCATCGAACTCGCCACCGAACAGGGCGACATGGACGAACTGCGCCGCCTCGCCGACAGCGGGAACACCGTTGCGGCGGAGCAGCTGAGCGAGCTCACGGCCGTATGACGTAAGGCGGTGGCCGCGGACGGGCTCGAGGCGCATTCTGCCGGTGTGACCGTCTTCCATCTGGTGCAGCACGCCGAGAAGGAACGCCTGCCCGGCGACCCGGGGTTGACCGCCGCGGGCCGGCGGCAGGCCGCCAGGACCGCCGACCGGCTGCGGCACCTCGGCGTGCGCGCCGTTCTCAGCAGCCCGCTGCGCCGGGCGCGGGAGACCGCCGCGATCATCGCGTCCCGGACGGGGCTGCCCGTCCGGGAGGACGCCCGCCTGCGGGAGCGGATGAACTGGGACCCGTCGCAGTCCGCGGAGGACTTCCTCACGGACTGGGCCGCCTCGGTGCGGGACCGCGATGCCGTCCCGGCGTCCGGCGACTCCTCCCGTGCCGCGGCGGAGCGCCTGCGCGCCTGCCTGCTCGACCTGGCAGGAGTGCCCGGCCCGGTCGCCCTCGTCACGCACGGCGGGGTGACGGTGGACCTGCTGCGCACCCTGGCCGGTGACGACGCCGTGCCGGCCGGGTTGCTGCGCGACGGCGTGCCGTCCTGCGCGATCACCACGCTCGACGGCCTGTCCGTCGTGGACATCGCCTCGACCGCGCACCTGACGGGCCCTGGACGGCCCTAGACGTCCACGTACGCGCTGCCCGAGACCTCCATCGCCGCCGAACCGGCGGAGGCGTCCGCGAGCCAGCCGCGGAAGGACTCCAGTTCCTCCTCGGGCACCCCGAGTTCGATGCGGACATCGGCCGCGTACGCCACCCCGCGCACCGCACGGCCGGCCGCGCGCAGATCGTTCTCGATGCGGCCGGCGCGCTGGTGGTCGACGACGACGGTGACCAGCGCGAGCTTCTGCCGCTCGACGGTGCCGAGCTCGTCCAGCGCGGCGGAGACCGCGCCGCCGTACGCCCGTACCAGGCCGCCCGCCCCGAGCTGGATCCCGCCGTAGTAGCGGGTGACGACGGCGACGACGTCCCGGATCTCCCGGCGCAGCAGGACCTGGAGCATGGGCGTGCCCGCGGTGCCGCCGGGCTCGCCGTCGTCGCTCGCCTTGTGCACGCGGCCCTCGGCGCCGATGACGTAGGCGTAGCAGTTGTGGCTGGCGGAGGGGTGCTCGCGGCGGACGCGGGCGATGAACTCCTGTGCCGCCGCCTCGCTCGGCACGGGCCCCAGGGCGCACAGGAAGCGCGACCGCTTGATCTCGCTCTCGTGGACGCCCGCGCGCCCGATCGTCAGATACCGCTCCACCACCCCGCCACCCTAATCCCTTGAGTGAGCAGGGCCGGAACGCCTGCGTTCGTTGCCGACGGCCCGCTTCCCCACCAGGGCGCGAGCGCGGAGGAGATCGACGAGCGTGGCCCGCAGCTCGGCGCGATCGCCCGGCCGGTCGCGAAGGAGGAGGCCCGGGTCCTCGTCGCCTGCTTCGGTCCGGACGACTGCTACGGCGTCGCCTCGACGCTCCTGCACCTCCTCGAGACCGTCCCAGCGCCTCCACGACCGCGCCGTGCACGGGGGCCTCGTCCCGGGGTCCCCGCGGGAATGGCCGGACGGGACCTCTGGTTGACTGCTGCGGAGAGTCATCGCGGGCCCGAGGGAGGACGACGTGCGGGAAGACGACGCGGCGGTACGCGAGCTGCTGACCGGTCTCGGGGACACCTGGGCCGTGGTGGGCCTGTCCAACAACACCTCGCGCGCCGCCTACGGGGTCGCCCGGGTGCTGCAGCGCTTCGGCAAGCGCGTGGTGCCGGTGCACCCGAAGGCCGAGACGGTGCACGGGGAGCAGGGCTACGCCTCGCTGGCGGACATTCCCTTCCCGGTCGACGTCGTGGACGTCTTCGTCAATTCGGAGCTGGCCGGGGCGGTGGCGGACGAGGCCGTGGCGATCGGCGCCAAGGGCGTCTGGTTCCAGCTGGACGTGATCGACGACGCGGCGTACGCGCGCACGGAGGACGCGGGCCTGGTCATGGTCATGGACCGCTGCCCGGCGATCGAGATCCCGCGCCTCGGATGACCGCGAACTCCCCCGTACGCCCCGCCCGCCCCGAGGACGCCGCCGAGCTGGTGCGCCTGCGCCGGCTGATGTTCCAGGCCATGACGGGCCGGGACGAGGCCGGGGCGTGGGAGGCCGCCGCCGAGCGGCAGGCGCGGGAGCAGCTCGCCGGCGGTGCCGGGAGGGAGCTCGGGGCGTTCGTGGTGGACGGCGACCCCGGCGCGGGGCCGCACCTGGCGGCGTGCGCGGTCGGGCGGCTGGAGCAGCGGCTGGCCGCGCCCTCGCACCCGGACGGGCGCTTCGGCTTCGTGTTCAACGTCTGCACCGATCCCCGCTACCGGGGACTGGGCCACGCGCGGGCGACGACGGGCGCGCTGCTCGCGTGGTTCGCCGAGCGCGGCGTCACGCGGGTCGACCTGCACGCCACGCCCGAGGCCGAGGCGCTGTACCGCAGCCTCGGCTTCGCCGAGCACTCCATACCGCTGTCGCTGGACCTCAGCCGGCCGCGGGTTCCGCGATGAGGGCCGTGCCGACCCGGCGGAAGCCGATACGGCCGTAGATCCGGGCCACGTCCTCGTCACCCGCCGACAGGAACACCGTGCCCATGCCGCGCGCCCTGGCGTGCGCCACGAGTACGGAGGTCACCGCGAGCGCGAGGCCGCGGCGGCGGGCGCTGGGCAGCGTGCCGACGGCGACGATCTCGCAGACCTCACCGACAGGGTTGTACTGCCCCGCGCACAGCGCTGTCGTGCCGTCCACCGCCGCCGCGTGGACGGTCAGGCCGTCTTTGACCCGCGCCTCGGCCGCCGCGAGGGCCGCCGGGGCGGCGTGCAGCACGCGGGCGGCGTCCAGTTCGCCGGTCCCGGCCGGACCGATCGCGGCGCCGGGGTGCGCGAACGCCAGGTGGGGCACCGTGATGGCGCCGGCGAACGCCGGGTCGCCGGGCTCCAGTACGCGGACGTCCACGCCGTCGACGGGCACGGGAGCGGCGCCGGCCGCCCCCGGGTCGAGCACCATCAGCGGATGCGCGTGCACGTGGAGGCCCGAGGCCTCCGCCGCCTCCCGCAGGCCGGGCGTCGTCTCGGCCACCCACTCGAAGCACTCCGGCACGCCGAGGGCCCGCTGCCGCTCCCGCACCTTGTCCACGTCCGCGCGCCCGACCCGGCCGTCCGATCCGAGCGCCGGCCGGGCGTAGTACGGCCAGCCGATCCCGTCGCGGACGAAGAGGGTCAGCGGGCCGAAGTCCTCGGCGCGGGCGGCGGCCCGGGGCACCGCGTCGTAGTAGCGCTCCAGGCGCGCCAGCACCTCGGTCACGCCGTGACACCCAGTTCCTCGACGACCTGCACGCCGGGCAGGGAGGCCAGCGCCTTGCCGGGCAGGAGCAGCTTGCCGCGGCGCCTGCCGCTGCCGATGATCACGTACGGCGTGTCCGTGACCGCCGCGTCGACCAGCAGCGGCCACGCGGCGGGCAGCCCGACCGGGGTGATGCCGCCGTACTCCATGCCGCTCTCGCCGACCGCGGTGTCCATCGGCGCGAACGAGGCCTTGCGGACGCCGAGATGGCGCCGGACGAAGCCGTTCACGTCGGCCCGGGTGGTGGCCAGGACCACGCACGCGGCGAGCGTCACGTCCTGGCCCCGCTTGCCGGCGACGACCACGCAGTTGGCGGACTGGTCCATGCCGACGCCGTAGGCCTCCGCGAAGACCGCCGTGTCCGCCTTCTCGGGGTCGGTGTCGACGAGGAGCACCTCCTCCACCGGTACCTCGCCCTGCCAGGCGGTGAGGGCCGCGGCGACGGGCTCGGGCAGCAGGTCGAGCCGCTGGACGGCCGGAGATACGTCGGTGAAGGTACCGATGGGTGCGCGCATGTCCGGCACGCTAACAAAGACGCCCAGTTGATCGCGCCCACGATCCGGAGGGCGGACAGCCCGCGCGGCGTCAGCCCTCGGGTTCGAGTTCGGCCAGGGCGGCCAGGTCGGCGAGTTGCTGGTGCGTCGCGCCCGCCGGCACGGGCACGGGCGCGGGTGTGCGCAGCGGGGGCTCCCAGCCGCGTTCGGGGTCCCAGCGCCGCACGACGCGCGCCGGGGCGCCGGCCACCACCGAGTGGTCGGGGACCTCGCCCCGGACGATCGCGCCCGCCGCGACCACCACGTTGCGCCCGAGGCGGGCTCCCGGCAGGATCACCGCTCCCGCGCCGAGCCAGCTCCCGGAGCCGATCTCGACGGGCGCGGAACGCGGCCACTGCCGGCCGATGGGCTCATGGGGGTCGTCGTAGGAGTGGTTGTCACTGGTGACGTAGACGTACGGACCGCAGTAGACGTCGTTGCCGAACACCACGGGACGCGAGGCGACGACGTGGCTTCCGCGGCCGAGGACGACGCCGTCGCCGAGGCGGACGACGGGTTCGGGGCCGAGGTCGAGCCCGGGCATCATGCCGGCGGTGAGGGTGACCTGTTCGCCGATGATGCAGTAGTCGCCGAGGTGGATCCAGCGCTCGCCGAAGATCGTGCCCTGCGGGAACGCCAGCCGGGTCCCGGTGCCGATGCGGCCGAAGCGCAGCGGTCCGGGGCGTTCGGCGGTCACCGCGCCCGCGCCCTGGACCCAGCGCCAGCCGCGGTGCACCAGGCGGGAGGCGGCGCGGCGGCGCCACGCACCCAGCGGGGAGAACAGGTTCTCGTTTTTCGGCACCCGCTCACCGTATCGAGGGCCGTCGCACGCGGCCGGTCGATCAGGTGTGATGTGCGCCGCGTTCGGACCAGGCGACGGCGAGCCGTGCGGCCAGGCGCACATTGCCGCGCACCGCGGCGAGGTTGGCCTCCAGGCTGGCCCCCGCCGTGCCCTCGACGAGCCGGCCGAGGAGGAACGGGGTGACGGCCTGCCCGGTCACGCCCTGGTCCTCGGCGGCGGCCAGCGCCTCCCCCAGCACGCGGTCGTGGAGCTCCGGGTCGAGCTGCTCCTCCCGGGGCACCGGGTTGGCGACGACGATCGCGGCGGGCGGTCCGCTCAGCTCGTCCTGGGCGGCCATGACGGCCGCGACCTCCTCGGGCGTGCCGACGGTCCAGTCGACCGGCTGCCCGGAGCCGCTGAGGTAGAAGCCGGGGAATTCCACGGTCCCGTAGCCCACGACGGTGACGCCGAGGGTCTCCAGCCGCTGCAGGGTGGCGGGGACGTCGAGGATGGACTTGACCCCGGCGCAGACCACGGTGATCCGGGTTCCGGCGAGCAGCCGCAGGTCGGCGGACTCGTCCTGCTCGTGGGTCCAGCCTCGGTGCACGCCGCCGAGCCCGCCGGTGGCGAAGAAGCGCAGCCCGGCGCGGGCGGCGAGGAACGCCGTGGCGGAGACGGTGGTGGCCCCGCTGGCGCCGGTGGCGAGGGCGACGGGCAGATCGCGGTGGCCGAGCTTGCGCATGCCCTCGTCGTGGGCGACGCGCTCCAGTTCCTCGTCGTCCAGGCCGACCCGCGGCACGCCGTCGAGGACGGCGACGGTCGCCGGTACGGCCCCGGCCTCCCGCACGGCGGCCTCCAGTTCCCGGGCGACCTGGAGGTTGCGGGGGCGGGGCAGGCCGTGGGAGATGATCGTCGACTCCAGGGCGACGACAGGCGCGCCGGACTCCAGCGCGGCGATCACATCATCGGAGAACTTCAGCACGCTGTAGGCGCTACCCGCCCCGCGATCACCGCAATCGCGGGGCTACGGTGATCCCCATGACGGAGAGAGCCTTGATCGCCGCCGTGGGCGGCCACACCCCCCAGGTGGACCCGGACGCCTTCGCCGCGCCGACCTCGGTGGTGCTGGGTGAGGTGACGATGGCGGCGGGTGCCAGCGCCTGGTACCACGCGGTGCTCCGCGGCGACTGCGCGCCGATCGCCCTCGGCGAGGGCAGCAACGTCCAGGACAACGCCACGGTCCACGCCGACCCGGGCTTCCCCGCCGTGATCGGCGCGGGCGTCACGATCGGCCACAACGCGGTGGTGCACGGCTGCGTCGTGGAGGACCACGTGCTGGTCGGCATGGGCGCGACGGTGCTCAACGGCGCGCACATCGGCACGGGTTCGCTGGTGGCGGCGGGCGCGCTCGTACCGCAGGGGATGCGCGTGCCGCCGGGCTCGCTGGTGGCCGGGGTGCCCGCCAAAGTGCGGCGCGAACTGACCGCCGAGGAGCGGGAGATGATCCGGCTCAACGCGGAGCACTACGTACAGCTGGCGGGAGCGCACCGCGCCGCGTTGGCCGACGGCGCGGCGGACTCCGCGGGCTGAGGGCGGCGGCTCAGTCGGCCGTCGCGGCGACCGCAGTCTCCTCGGGCTCCTCGGGCTCCGCGGGCCTCTCGGGCTCCGCGACGGCGGCCGCGGCGGCCTTGGCCCGGCGGCGTACGACGAGGAAGGACGCGAGGCCGATCAGCACGGCCGCGCCGAGGCCCACCCAGGAGAACCGCTTGAGCCAGGGCTCGGCGACGATGCCCACGTAGTAGATGACGGCCGTCGTGCCGCCCGCCCAGACGATGCCGCCCAGCACGTTCGCGACGAGGAACTTCCAGTACGGCATGCGCAGCACGCCGGACAGCGGCCCGGCGAAGATCCGCAGCAGTGCCACGAAGCGCCCGAAGAACACCGCCCACATGCCCCAGCGCTCGAAGGACGCCTCGGCGGTCGCGATGTGGCCGGGGGAGAAGTGCTTGGGGAAGCGCCGGCCGAGCCGGTCCATCAGCGGACGTCCGCCGCGGCGGCCGATCGCGTAGCCGATGGAGTCGCCCACGATCGCCCCGGCCGTGGCGCAGATGCCGACCACCCACGGGTTGACATGGCCCTGCGAGGCGAGCAGCGAGGCGCTCACGAGGATGATCTCGCCCGGCAGGGGTATGCCCAGGCTCTCCACACCGATCACGAGGCCCACCAGCAGATAGATGCTGACGGGCGGGATCGTCCCGAGCCACTCCTGGACGTGCAAGGCCGCTTCCTTCCCCTGGGGCGGTCGGGTACCGGTCGGCGCGCCGCGCGCGCACGTCGTTGCAGCGTATCCGACGTACGGCCCGGCGCGGCGCGGGTGACCGTGCGGCCGGCTCGCCGAGGGCTGCCGGCAACCCGTCGTTCACGGTGCCGCGCCCGTGCGGCGGCGCGTGCCGGACCCGGCGGCGTCCGGAACCGCGGTTGATGTCCCGAATGTATAACCATGTCCGCCACGCTGTCCGCATATGACGTGTACACCTCTAACGTCGATCCATGCCGAACAGCGGAAACGCCCAAGACGCCGAAGGACGCTACGACTTGCGCAGGGGCGCGGCCTCCTACGCGCCGATCGTCGGGGCGTTCGGCGCGCTGTCCCTCCCCACGGTGACGGTCCTGTTCACCGCCGAACGGCCCCCTGGTCAGGACACGCTGATCGCGATGGCCTGCGGGCTGCTGGTGGTGGCCATGATCGCGAGCCTGACCGGTTCGATCGCGCTCGCCGCGATCGGGGCCGAGCGCGACCATACGGCCAACCTCCCGGCGGCCGTCATGTACGCCGCCGTCCCGGTCGTGATCTCGCTGCTGTCGATCCTGGCGTCCTTCCAGGCCCTCGCGGCGGTGTACCTCCCGCACGAGAAGACGCTGTTCGCCGTCACCACGGGCGTCGGCGGACTCGCCGGCACCTACTTCACGTCCTTCGCCATCGGCGACAGCTGGCAGGCCGGGCCGCGGGACCCGGCGGTCCGGCAGGGCTGGCGGCCGTCACAGTGGATCAAGGGCAAGGACGACGCCTACCGGAAGGCCAACCGTGTGGCGATCACCAGCGCCGTACCCGCGGCCGCCGGGATCGTCCTCTACGCGCTGGGGCTCCACTTCCGGATCGGCTCCACCGGCGTCAACTGGCTCGTGGCCTGCAGCCTCGTGCTGGCCGTGGCGGGGACGTTCCTGGGGGTGCAGCGGACGACGCACGCGATGGAGGACTCGGCGCAGCGGGGCGTCCGCTCCTGGGAGGCGTACCTGACCTCGGCCACCATGGGGGTCTACACCCTGGCCGTACTGGTCTGCCTGCCGTGAGGTCCGCTCGGGCGGCGGTGAGCGGTGCGGGGCCGCCGCCCGGGAGGGGCCTCAGGAGTTGGGGCGCAGGGTCCACACGATCGACATCTCGCCGGTCACGGCGCCGTCCTCGCGCCGGATGGCGACGGTGACCGGGAACTCGGGGCGCTCGCCCTTGTCGAGTTCGGCGACGACATCGGCGGCGGGGCGGCCGAGTTCGGCGGTGGCGGTGACCGGGCCCATGGCGAGCTTCTTATACGCGATCTCGGCGCGGACGGCGAGGGGCACCGCGCGGGAGAGCTGGTCGGCGAAGGCGGCGAGCACGATGGCGCCGCTGGCGGACTCGGCGAGGGTGAACATGGCACCGGCGTGGGGGCCGCCCACGTGGTTGTGGTAGTCGGCCTGGTCGGGGAGGCGGAGCACCGCGCGCTCGGCGGTGGTCTCCAGGTACTCGAGGTTGAGGGTGCGCACCATGGGCACGGTGGCCGTCAGGAGCTCGGCTATCTGCGGCTGGTTCTCGGACATGGCCGGATGTTACCAGCTGGTAATGACGGGATCCATGGAACCGGGAGGCCCCAACCCCTAGTGTTTCCAGCCATGTGGCCAGGAGAGCAGCAGCCCGGGGGACAGCAGTATCCGCAAGCGCCCGGGGGTCAGCGGTATCCGCAGCAGCCCCCGCAGCCGTTCCCCTCTCCGTACGCACCGCAGCAGCACCCGGCCTATCAGCCGCCGCCCCCGCCGTGGGGCGCGCAGACGCTGCCGGGCGGCCCCGGGGCGCCGAAGCCGCCCGGCAACCGGCGGGGCGTGGCCGTCGCGGTGTCCGTGGTCGCCGCCGCGGCGGTCGCCGCGGCCGGTGTGCTGATCGCCGTGAAACTGACCGGCGACGACTCCGGCGGCCCCGAGGCCGGCCCTTCCGCGAGCGGCGCCCGAACGGCCTCGGCGAGCTCTTCGGACGAGGCGTCCTCCGCTCCCACGGCGCCGTCGTCGCCCGCGTCCGCAGGTGCCTCCGACGAGGGGCCCGGCGCCGACGACGCCCGCGGCAACCCCGGCGACAGCGCGATCAAGCCCGTGGTCGCCGGGTGGCGGACCGTCGTCCGCGGCGACATGGGCGTCGCCTACGACGTCCCCGCGAACTGGACCGTGAAGTCGGCGGGCCTGCTCATCGGGTACGAGTGGGACAAGAACCGCATCGTCACCGGCGGCGCCGCCACCCTCGGCGAGGACTGGTGCGGCACCGACCAGCGCGGCCTGGCCGGCGTGAAGGGCGGCAAGGGCGCCAAGAGCCTGCAGTCCGAGGCGGCCAACGAGGCCTACAACTGGGCGTTCGCCAAGTACAACCAGGAGGGCGGGACCAAGCTCACGCAGTCCGCGACCCGCGCCTACAAGAACCGTCAGGGCGTCGGCGGCTGGATCTCCAGCACTCGGGCGACCGGCATGAAGGGCAAGTGCGCGGCCGACGGCACCGCCTACAGCTTCACCTTCCTCGGCAAGGACAAGGAGGTCCGCTCCTGGATCCTGGTCGTGGACGGCTTCAAGGGGGGTCCGGACGCGGCGACCGTCGCCAAGGTGCGCGACAGCGTCCGCCTCATCGGCTGAGCACGCTGTAGTAGGCGGGCCCCGAACCGCCGGGCCCTGCGCGAAATGGACTTGGCAGACGGCAGCCCGGGCGACCATAGTCCCCGGGTGACCCCCGCAGCCTCCCGCCTCCGCCTGCCCCGCTTCCCCGACTGGGCGGGGCGCAACTTCCGCCTGCTGGCCGCGGCCGCCTTCGTGACCAACCTCGGCACTTCCGGCGCCGTGGTCGCCTCGGCCTTCGCCGTCCTGCGGGCCGGCGGCGACGGCACGGACGTGGGCCTGGTCGCGGCGGCACGCACGGTGCCGCTGGTGGTCTTCCTGCTCATCGGCGGCGCGGTCGCGGACCGGCTGCCCCGGCACCGGGTCATGGTCGCCGCGAACTGCCTGAACGCCGTCTCCCAGGGCGTGTTCGCCCTGCTCGTGCTCTCCGGTGACGCCCGCATCTGGCAGATGGCGGCGCTGTCCGCGCTGGGCGGCACGGGCACCGCGTTCTTCGCGCCCGCGAACGAGGGCATGCTGCTGTCCACCGTCGACGGGGCCCACGCAGGCCGCGCCTTCGCCGTCTTCCGGCTGGGAGTGAACGGCGCCAATGTCGGCGGCGCCGCGCTCGCCGGGGCGCTCATCGCGCTCGTCGGCCCGGGATGGGTCCTGGCCGTGGACGCGGCCTGCTTCGCGTTCGCGGCGTCGCTGCGCGCGCTGCTGCGGGTGGCACGGCCCGCGGCGCCGGCCGCGCCCGGTGGCGGCCTCCTGCGCGATCTGCACGACGGCTGGCGGGAGTTCGCGTCCCGGCGCTGGCTGTGGGCCATCGTGGTGCAGTTCTCCGTCGTCAACGCGGTCATGGTCGCGGCGGAGGCGGTGTACGGCCCCCTGGTCTCGCAGGCCCGGCTCGGCGGCGCGGGTCCGTGGGGCGCGGCGCTGGCCGCGTTCGGCCTGGGGAACATCGCGGGCGGATTCCTCATGCTGCGCTGGCGTCCGCGGCGCATCCTGCTCGCGGGCACCCTCTGCGTCTTCCCGTTCGCCCTGCCCGCGGTGGCGCTCGCGCTGGTCCTGCCGGTGCCGCTCCTCGCGGCGACGATGCTCGTGGCCGGGCTCTCCGTGGAGGTCTTCGGCGTGACGTGGATGATGGCGCTGCGGCAGGAGATCCCGGAGGACAAGCTGTCCCGGGTCGCCGCCTACGACTGGTTCGGGTCGGTGTCGATGATCCCTCTCGGCACCGCGCTCGCGGGCCCCGCGGCCGGCGCCTTCGGGCTGACCGGGGCCCTGTGGGGCTGCGCGGGGCTCGCCGTCCTCCTCACCGCCGCCGTCCTGCTCGCCCCCGAGGTGCGCCAACTGCGGCGCAGGGACACCACCGCCGAGGTCGCCGGCGGCGGACCCGCACACATCGCTCAGCCCACCCCGAACGACCCGCCCGGCGGCTCCGGCGAGGGCACCGCGTCCCTGTCGTGAACGGGCCGCGCCCGCCGCACGAAGACCGTGAGGGCATCACCGTGCACGACCCGCGCCGGGAAGGCATCCGCGACAGTGCGCCGCACAAGCCGCGCGACCGGCAACGGCCGCCGGGACGCGGCCAGCACGGTGTTCCCGAAGCGGCGGCCCCGCAGCACACCGGGCTCCGCGATCAGGCAGACCTCGCCGAACAGGTCGTTCAGACCCGCGATCTGGGGCCGCAGGAAGTCGAAGGGCGCGGAGTCGGCGAGATTGGCCAGGTAGACGCCGTCCGGACGCAGCACGCGCGCGGCCTCGGTGAGGAACTCGTACGACGTGAGGTGCGCGGGCACCCGCGAGCCGCCGAAGACGTCGGCGACCACGACGTCCGCCGAGGCGTCCGGCGCCGCCGTCAGCCAGCTGCGGGCGTCCTCCGTCGCCACGGTCAGTCCTCCGGCGGCGCCCGCGGGCAGCGGCAGCTCGCGGGCGACCAGCTCCGCGAGTGCCCGGTCGGCCTCGACCACGCGCTGGCGCGAGCCGGGCCGGGTGGCGGCGGTGTACCGCGGCAGCGTCAGCGCGCCGCCGCCGAGGTGGACGACGTCCAGCGGCTGCCCGGCGGGCGACGACTCGTCCAGGACGTGGGCCAGGCGCCGGGTGTACTCGAACTCCAGGTGCGTCGGGTCGTCGAGGTCGACGTACGACTGAGGGGCACCGTCGACGGTCAGCAGCCAGCCGGCGGGCCGGTCCACGTCGGGCAGCAGTTTCGCCGCGCCGAAGTCCACCGCCTCGCTCACCGGGATGCGTTCGTCGTCGTCCTCCACCGGACCATTGTCCCAGCGCGGAGCGCGCCCGTTCGCGGGGGCCCGGGCCGGGCCCGGGCCCCCGCGTCAGGCGGTCAGTCGAGCAGCTCGGTGACGGTACCGGCGCCGACGGTGCGCCCGCCCTCGCGGACGGCGAAGCCGAGACCCGTCTCCAGCGGCACCGCCCGGCCCAGCTCGACCGTCATCTCCACCCTCGCCCCCGGCAGCGCGATCCCGGCCGCGCCGAGGTCCACGTCGCCGACGACGTCCGCCGTCCGCACGTAGAACTGCGGGCGGTAGCCGGTCGCGATGCCTGTGCGCCGCCCGCCCTCGGCGGCCGGCAGCAGGTACACCCCGGCCCGGAACCGGCGGCTGGGCGTGACGCTCCCGGGCGCGGCGACGACGTGGCCGCGCCGCACGACGTCGCGCGGGACGCCGCGCAGCAGCAGTGCGACGTTGTCGCCGGCCTGGGCCTCGTCCATCGGCTTGCCGAAGGTCTCCAGCCCGGTGACCACGGACGCGGTGTCCGCACCGAGCACCTCGACACGGTCCCCCACCCGGACCGTGCCGCGCTCCACCGCGCCGGTGACGACCGTGCCGCGGCCGGTGATGGTCAGCACGTTCTCCACCGGCAGCAGGAACGGCGCGTCGGTGTAGCGGTGCGGCATCGGCACGTACGCGTCCACGGCGTCGAGCAGTTCGCCGATCGCCGCCGTCCACCGCGGGTCGCCCTCCAGCGCCTTGAGCCCGGAGACCCGGACGACAGGCAGAGTGTCCCCGGGATAGCCCTGGCCGGAGAGCAGCTCACGCACCTCCAGCTCGACCAGGTCGGTCAGTTCGGGGTCCCCGGCGTCGGCCTTGTTGAGCGCGACGACGATGTGCCCGACGCCGACCTGCCGGGCGAGCAGCACGTGCTCGGCGGTCTGCGGCATGACCCCGTCGAGGGCCGAGACGACCAGGATCGCGCCGTCGAGCTGCGCCGCCCCGGTGATCATGTTCTTCACGTAGTCGGCGTGCCCCGGCATGTCGACGTGGGCGTAGTGCCGGGTGGCCGTCTCGTACTCGACGTGCGCGATGGTGATGGTGATCCCGCGGGCGGCCTCCTCCGGGGCCTTGTCGATCCGGTCGAACGGCACGAAGGCGGCGGAACCGCGGTCGCTGAGGACCTTGGTGATGGCGGCGGTGAGGGTGGTCTTGCCGTGGTCGACATGGCCCATGGTGCCGATGTTCAGATGCGGCTTGGTGCGCTGGTACGCCTGCTTGGGCATGGTGAGGTGCTTCCTCGATCAGTCGACTCGTCTGTGGTGTCGACAAGCCGATCTGCGGAACGGGACCCCTGCGTCCTGCCGACCCTCCCCTGCGGGGTCCGCCGGACTGTCCGGGGAGGGTCAGGTTCGGGCGCCGCCGAACGCGTGGACCGGGGAAGCCGGTGCCGGCGCAGCCTTCGGCGCGTCCGCGACCGCGGAGGCGTCTGCGAGGAAGGCGTACCGGAACATGCCGCCGATCATGCGGCACGGGACGGGCCCGGGGCCACCCAATTTCCGCGACGGCACGACGCCGCGCCGCGTCACACGGCGCGGCGCGCCAGTACGTAGGCGCGGCGGGACGCGGCCTCGTGCGGGTAGTGCGTGCGCTCCAGGGCCGCCCGCACGGTGAACCCGGTGGCCTCCATGGCGGCGCGGACGTCCGCGGCGTCGAGGAAGTGGAAGTCCACGTCCACGTCGTGGTCCCACCAGCGCGCCATGTGGCGGACCTCGTCGCCGAGGTGGAAGGCGACGAGCAGCGGTGCGGCGGGGCGTAGCACACGCCTCATCTCCGCGAAGGCGGGCCCCAGTTCGTCCGGAGCGAGGTGGATCACGCTGTACAGGGCGACGGCGGCGCCGAACTCGCCGTCGGCGGCCGGGAGACGGCGCAGGTCGCCCACCCGGAACTCGGCGGCGGGGTGGTCGGCGCGGGCGAGCCCGACCATCCGCGGGGACAGGTCGATCCCCACCGCCCGCACGCCCCGCGCGGCGAGCCAGCCGGTCACATGGCCGGGTCCGCAGCCCAGGTCGGCGACGGGCGCGCCGTCGGCCGTCTCCTCGACGAGGGCCCCCAGGAGTGCGCGGTCGAGCGGCTTGTGCGCGAGTTCGCCGCCGATGCGCGTCCGGTACTCCCCCGCCACGGCGTCGTAACTCCGGCGCACACGGTCCCCCCTGTCCTGGTCGTGCTCTCCGGCACTGGGCATGCGCCCAGCATGGCAGTCACAGGCGCCGGGTGGCCTCGCGCACCGACAGCGGCGACAGCCGGTCCGCCGCCGAGACCACGAACTCCCTTACGGCGTCGGGATCGGTGCGGGCGTACTCGCGCAGCGCCCAGCCGATCGCCTTGCGGACGAAGAAGTCGCGGTGCCCCGACTGGAGCAGGCAGTAGCGGAACAGCCGCTCGGCGTCGGTGCCGCCCTTGTACGTGAGTTGGTGGAGCAGGGCGGTCCGCGCGATCCACAGGTCGCCGTCGGTGATCCACGCGTCCATGACGGCCACCAGCGCCGGATCGGCGGCGACCAGGGGCCCGACGACATGCGCCGCGAGCAGGTCGACCGTGTCCCACCAGGACTCGGTGGCCACGAGGTACCGGGCGGTGCCGAGGAACGCGGACGAGCAACTGCCGATGTGGCGGCGCAGGAAGTCGACCGCGAAATACCGGTACTCCCGTTCGGGCAGGGCCCAGCAGCGCAGCGCCACGCCCGCGCAGTCGGCCTCGCCGGGGCGGGGCAGGCCCGCCAGGACCTCCCGGGACAGCGCGCGCCGGGCAGGAGTGGCGATGCCGAGAAAGGGGAAGGCTCCGCGCATGTACGCCGCCGCGGAGGCGGCCCGAACCGGATCGGCGGCCGCGGCATACACCGTGGTCAGACGGGGCAGCACCAGATCGGCGAGTGCGCTGTCCGGTACGGCCGGGACATGGGATGTCATACGCGCACCGTACGCGGGACCACTGACGGACCCCGGACGGCCATCCTCCTCGGCTAGGCTCGCGGGATGTCCGACGCTCCTGCCCTGTCCGGTTCCCGCCCGCGCTCGCGCCTGCGCGTGTCGCCGTGGGTCCGGCTGGCGCTGCTCGTCGTGCTCCTCGTCGGCGCCGGGGTCTGCGTGCTGCTCTTCGAACCGCAGCGCTATCTCGCCGACGGCTGGCCCTCACAGCTCACGGGGTTCGCGGCGATCGTGCTGTTCACGGTCGGCTACGGCATCTGTGCCACGGCCTTCGTCCCCCGACCGCTGCTGAGCATGGGCGCCGGCGCGCTCTTCGGCTCGGTGTGGGGCCTGACCGCGGCCATCGGCGGCACGGTGATCTCCGCCGCGATCTGCTTCGTCCTCGGCCGGGTCCTGGGCCGCGACGCCCTGCGCCCGCTGCTCCGGGGCCGCATACTGCAGTCCGCCGACCGGCAGTTGAGCCGGCACGGCTTCCGCACGATGCTCCTGATGCGGCTCTTCCCCGGCATCCCCTTCTCAGCGGCCAACTACGCGGCGGCGGTGTCGGAGACGCGCCTGGTGCCGTATCTGATCGCGACGGCGCTCGGCGTGATCCCGAACACCGCGGCCTACGTCGTCGCGGGCAGCCGAGCCGCCACCCCCACCTCACCGGTGTTCCTGCTCGCGATGGGCTTCCTGGCCGTCACGGGACTCGGGGCACTGGTCTTCACGGCCTGGGCCCGCCGCCGGCGGCGCCGCTGACGCCCTCGCGGTTCCCGTCAGTCGAACCAGAAGGCGTGCTCCGGCAGGCCCTCGTAGACCCGGGCCGTCAGAAAATCGGGGCGGCCGAAGTGCTCCGCCTCGCCCCGGTGGACCGCCACCAGCGAGTCCGGTCCCCGCCACCATGTGTCGGCCAGACCTGCCACCAGCGGCACGGGATCAAGGCCGTCAAGGTCCAGGCCCGCCACGGCGTCTCCCGACAGCTGGGTGATGCGCCGCGCGTTCCGGTCGGCATCGTGTGCCAGGGCCACGGACTCGACCCACCCCTCGATGTGGGCGTGCAGCGGGGTCCACCGCCCGCCGCGGATCCCGAACTCGCCCTCGGGGCCGATCATGAAGCTGTAAGGAAGCGAGCAGCGCTGGTCGCCCGCCGCGAACCACCAGCCGCGCTCCTCCGCTCCGTCGGGGACGTCCGCACCGAGCACATGGGGGCCGCCGTCGTAGCGGGGCGCGGGTGGCAGCATGAAGCCGCCCCAGCGCGCCTCGTACGCGACCGCCCGGTCGATGGCCGCGGCGGAGATACCGTGTTCCCGCCACTGCTCCCGGTACCGCTCCAGGGGCCGCGGCTCGACGCGGACGGCGTGGAGCCACAGGAAGGAGGCCGCCATCCGGCTCAGTCCGTCGGGCACTTGGGTGACATGGTGGCTCACAGGCCGCAGCCTACGCGGCGGAGGCGCAGACCGGCCGGTCAGCCCTGGCGGGCGCCGGGCCAGTCGGCGTAGCGGATGCGGGAGATCTCCAGGACGTCGCCCGTCGTGCCCCACTCGTCCTTGCCGAGGCGCGCGAGCGGGCGCAGTTTGCGGACGTCCGGGCTGCCGTCGGCCATCACGGCCTCGGAGACGGCGGCGTGCACCACACGGCCGAAGACGACCGTCGAGTCGCCGAGGGTCACGGTGCTGTGCAGTTCGCACTCCAGGGCCACCGGGGAGGCCGCCACACGCGGCGGCTTGACCGCGTGGCTGGGCTCGCGGGCGATGCCGATCTCGTCGAACTCGCTGACGCCGCGCGGGAAGTCGGTCCCGGTCGCGTTGATCTGCTCGAAGAGGTGCTCGGGGGCGAGGTTGACCACGAACTGCCGGGTCTCCTCGATGTTGCGCAGTGAGTCCTTCCGGCCGACCGACGTGAACTGCACGACCGGCGGGCTGACGCACGCGACCGTGAAGAAGGAGTGCGGGGCGAGGTTCGCCGTTCCCGCCTCGCTCAGGGTCGACACCCACGCGATGGGCCGCGGCACGACCACGGAGGTCAGCAGCTTGTAGAACGGGTTGCGGCCCATGGCCTCGGGATCGAAGTCGATTCGCATGGGCGCCAGTATCCCCCTCGGGGGGGGCGGACCATAACCGCCCTCTCCGCCCTGGCCGAACGCGAGGTTCAGCCGTAAGTGTCTCTTATCGGACTCGGTCAGCGCGTATCTTCGTCGCGATGATGGCCAAGCCGAACTGGAGGCCCATCGCACGGGCCAGCTCCGTCAACGTCAGCTCGACGCCCCGCCCGTCCGCGCTCCGGCGCTCCACCATCGCGAGGTCGCCAACCGTCCACGGCCGCCCTGCGCTGCGGATCTTGTGCTCCGGCCCGGCACTGCCCCAGCGTCTGCCTCCGCCCCGCCTGTTGCCCCTTCGGCCTCATACGGCCCGGGACCGCGAATCAAGTTGGCACGGCTGGCCGCGCCGATCCGTTCCCCGGCCCGCCAGCCCTGCCCGCAGCTGATCAGCGTCGTAACGAGCCTGGCGCTTTCAAACTCTCGCTTCGCGTTGAATCAGAGACGCGTCGGGATCTGTGCGGTTTCGACGATGTGCCCGCCGAGGAGGGGCGGATCACATCCATGTCCGCGCTGTGTCGGCTGTTGGGCGCCTTTACCACAGTAACGTCTCAGCAGCTTGAACCTCCCCACCCCACGCTGAACGACCAAGTCTCCTCAAACCGAATGCAAAATTCCGCGCCTTCACCCGGCACCAAGGGAACCGTGACCTGCGCCTCCGACTCGGCAGTGCGTCTAAGTGCACGACTGTGGTGCTTCGCTACGCCGCGGGGTGAACTCCTGCCACTCGCGCGCCGTCAAGCCACCGTCCGCGATCCGGCACAGGGCGGTGCGCCAGTGCTCGGGATTCAGATCCCACAGGGTTGTTCCCTCGGATGTGACGACAGCCGCTTGATCTCCGGACCGGTTGCCCGCAACCGCCAGAGGGGTCCCGATGTCCCAGGGAGATGTCCACGTGGGTGCGGGTCCTCCGCGGTCAACATAATGGAAGGTGACACTCTCGGGTGCGAACGACACCAGCCGGGTAGCCGCGCCATCCGCCACCCAGCCCTGGGAGCCGGCCGGCCACTTGCTTCGAACGACCGACTTCCGCCGCCCAGTCCGGGGATCCCACAACTCCATTCCGCTGGATTTCTCACCGTCCCACTCGGTGCCATCGGCCGTGAAGTTCCAGTGGACCACGGAGAGAATCAGTGTCGAACCGTCAGGGCTCATCGCGATCCCGGTGACGTAGGCGTCGGGAAGGCGCAGTTGGACCGGTGCGGAAAGTTGCCCCTTCTCTCCGGGCTGCCGGACCTCGACCACGGCCTCGGGGGTCCTGGGGGCCTCGTAGCCACTGACGGTCAGGGTTGCCAGGCGACGGCCGTGAGGATCTGCCGCGAGCGGCCCTTCGCCCTTCAGGAACGATCCCGGCCGGCCGTCCCGGCCGACCAGCCGCACTCCCTTGTCCGTGGCCACCGCCAGCATGCCGGAAGACAACTCGACGACGCTGTACAGCACTTGGGCCCCGAGCCGATCGGCCGTCGTCTGCCACACCGGCGTCAGGGGCTCGCGACGCCAGCGGACGAGGCGGTATGCATCTCCTGACACGCCGATGGTCGTCAGGTGGTGCCCGTCCGGAGAAAAGACCAGATCGAGCCACTCAGTGCCCCGCCCATCGCCAGGTGAAGAACGGTCGATAGGTTTCACACGCTCTGGGTTGTAGACGGCGATGCGGTCTTGTTCGAGGGCGCCGAGTCGGCCCGCGTCGTCCCACTCTGCCCGGGAGACAGATGCGCCCCAGGAGAGTCGGCGAAACCTGTTGTCGTGTCCGGGAGTCGTCAGAGCAAGCTGCCGTTCGTCTGTGGAGAGCACCCTCCTGCCGTCGCTGCCGATGGCCAGGGCACGGATGCTCTCCGCGTGTCGGAACAGCTCGGTACGCGAACCGGACCTCAGATCCAGGGCGAACACCCGTCCGTCGGCGCAACCGACAACAGCAGTACGGCCGTCGGCTGCGGCCTTCAGGTCGTAGACGTCGCATCCGGCAGGCAGAGAGGCTCTGCCGTGACGCGACCCGTTCCCGGTGTCGACGAATTCCACACGAGTGCCTCGTACGGCCGCGATACGGCTGCCGTCCGGGGAGAAGGCGGTCGGCGTGCCGGGGAGAGCAATCGCCTCGCCCTTCGGCAACCACTGCCGACGTCGAAGGTCCCACGCGCGGAGGGTCGCGCGGTCACTGTCGATGTTTGTCGCCAGGGCGAGAACCCGTCGGCCGTCGGGGGAGATCACGACGTCGTCGATCCTCAGCCGAGGGCTGAGAGGCGGCGCCGTGGTGACCACCCCTCGCTCAGGATCCCAGAATTCCAGGCCGTTGCCACCGACGGGCTCCGCCAACACTGCATCCGCGTTTCCGGTATCGATACCGCCAGGCGCCGCAATCAGGGATGCATCCGCCGCGATGGCGAAAGTGGACCCGATCCTGTCGGTGTTCGGTCCTTCCCGGCCGCCCTCGGCAAGGTTCCAGCTCCGGATTCCGTGGCCTATCTGCGAGGCGAACAGCCGTCGCCCGTCGGGGCTGAAGACCAACTGGTCGATGTCGCCCCAGCCTTCCCCGCCAGCACCCGGTGGGGCGTCCTCGGACACCGGTGCAGTCAGAAGGTGCACTCGATGCGACAGGCCCGCGTCCCAGACCTCGATGGTCGAGCCGTCACGCCCGCTGAATGCAAAGAGGTTGTCCGGGCCGACCGCTGCGGCGACAAAGGAGACCGTCCCGTCCACCTGGTGATCCCGGATCAACTGGACGTGCCGCATCTGGTCCATGCGCTGGATCATGACAGTCGTGGACTCGGGAGTGGGCTTCATGGCGTACGCGGCGACGGCGAGCCTGGCCGCCAGCACCGGGTTCTGTTCGGCCTCTTCGGCCGATCGGTGCGCCATCGCCCGGGAGGTCGCCAGCTGCTCCTGCGCATCCGCCTCGTTCCTGGCGCCCTTCCACACCACCCACCCGACAAGCACCACCATCGCCATAAATATGGCGAACAGCGCGGAGTTACTGCGGCGTCGGCGTCGTTCCTCCCTGAGAAGTACCTCGACCTTCTCGCCGTACACAGGCGACGCCAGCTGGCAGACGATATTGTGGGCGGACGACAGCAGAAACGCGATTCTGGGGTGAATCAGCCAGCGACGCTTGAAAGGCCGCAGATCCACCCATTTCGGCTCCTGTTTGAAGAATCCGTACAGGGCGGGAGGTGCAGCGTCGGAATCAACCTTCTTGAAGTCGCTGGCCTCCTTGTCCCACTTCAATTGCCCGCCTGTGTGGGCGACCAGGACGGGGCGGCTGGCGTCCCTCTCACGCCACCACTCGATCTCGTGGTTGATCCATGTGGATTCCGCGGCCTCGGGCGAGGCAAGCAGGATCAGCGTGCGGGACGCGTCAAGAGCCCGCTTCAACTCGTCGGAGAGCTCGCCGCCGGCCGGGGTGGACCGCTGATCGAGGTAGATGCGGAGCTGTGGCCGTCTCCGCCGTCGATTGGTCCCTGGCAGCCCTGAACCGACACGCCGCAGCTTGTGCCGCAGGGCGGGCGCGAGCGCTCGGTCGGCTGCAGTGGCGTACGAGATGAAGGTGTCGTAATGCTCGTAGTCCTCGGAACGTTCGGACTTCCTAAGCCTCATACGCCACTTCACGCGGCCCCCTCCCGACGCTCGGAGTCCGGTTCTTCCCCCACCTTGTCGCCCGCCACACCAAGATCGCCGCGGTCACTTCGAACACAGATCACCACGGATGAGAACGAGGGACGGGTGCTTGAGACACGGTCAGCCGATGGCAGAGCGCCGCGCCGCGTCCTGCCCTGGCACGCCGACCGTGTGGCGAGCCGCGTGCCAGGCAGATCTGCGGAGATGGCGTTCGGGGTTGCGAATGCCGGCGATCTCACCCAGGCCAACGATATACGGCCGCAGATTGCGCTGAAGTTCACGCAGCGCCTGCCGGAACTCCGCGTTGTGGGGCCAGGCCGTCTCGTCCTCGTCGGGGTGGGCCTCCTCGAAGGCACGCAGCCGGGGATGCCAAGTGGCCAAGAAGGGGGCGAGCTCGAAGTTGAGGATGTCCAGGACCAGTTCGTGGACGGAGTCTCCGTCCGAAGGCGGAGGCGGGGCACTGCCGGACTCCAGGGGCTCGCGGTACATGTCGAACAGCGTCTTGAGGGACGCGAGGGCTTCGCGCAGATTGCCGCTTCCGTCGTCCAACGGACGGGTTGCCACGCGCGTCGCAGCCTGAAAAAACATGCGCAGCGCCGCCTGCCGCATGTCGGTGTTCGCCTTGAACGTCATCTCACTGCCGGGCAGGACGAGTCGCACCTCGGTCAACTGGACTGATCTGCGGTAGACATCGGTGCCGATTGCCAAGGCGACGCCGACAACACCGCCGACGACTACTGAGAGTAACTGGCCCCCCGTCCGACTGATGGAGTACGCGGCGACTCCAATAACGGCACCGACTGTCGCGGCCAGCACCGCCCGCCCCGCCGTACGCATCACAGCAGCGATGGCCCACCCCCGACGTACCGTCACCTCTTGTGTCCCTTCACCAGAATGCCTCGGTACACGGACGCCCATCCGCGCTGGTGGGAACCTACCGGGTCAGGTGCTCTGACGCAGGCGCCCCAGTCCGCGGCTTGCCAGGGCGGCGATCTCCTGGGGGTGGCGGGAACCGGCCAGCTGGTGGTTCTCCTCGTCGGTCAGGCCGTTGCGCACGCCCGTCCACGTGGGAGCGTCAGTGAGTGCCCGAAGCCGCTCAAGACCATTGAGGAGGCGGGGATCGGGCGGGGTGGCGTCCGAGGGATGGGGCAACTCCGGTGCACCGGTGAGGCCGAGCGTCTTGGCGATCTCGGCAGTGACTCCCCCGTAGCCAGCTGCGAGATAGACGGGCAGCCCGGCTTCCAAGGCCAGCGAAACTTCTTCCACGAGTCCCGGCAGGGTCCCGAGGAACCCTCCACGCTTGCCGCCGAGGAGCAGGTGCGCGTCCACATGGCGCATCAGGTAGCGACGCATGCCGGTGAGCGCTCGGTGCCTCGTCTCGGGGTCGGTCTCGGGCGCAGGGGCCTCCTCCCGATCGGCGCTGGGGGCCACCGGTTCGCCATCGATGCTGAGGCAGACGATCTCGCCGTAGCGTCCGAACTGTTGTCGATGGAGCTCGAGCTCCGACAGTGGCAGTCTGCGGTGCTCCGTCCAGGCGAGGCAGTTGAGCAACGGGCGGGACGAGGGCGCGTACGTCCGCATCTGCTCAATCAAGAAGAAGGTGTAGCCGTCTTGCCTCAGGTTTCCTCCGTAGGCCAGCTTGCCGCCTGCCGCCACGACGAGCTGCACGAGTTCACCGAGGACCGTACGGAAATGGGTTTCGGCCAAACCCAGCCTGCCCAGGTCCGCACTGGTCGCGACCGAGATACCGATCCGCTTTCCCGCCAGGGCATCGGTCGGCAGTTCGTCGGACATGTACGTCCCTCCGTTCTCGCGCATACGGCCCCGGTCCAAGCGACGAACCAGCTCCCTCCGTGACATCCCGCAACTGCGCGGCTCGGTTTGCCGGACCGGGGCGCCGGCGTGCAGAACGCTGAACCGGTGGGCGGTAGACGTGGTTGTGGCGGTCTGCGCCGTCTCTTCAGCTCCGCCGTTAGCGTTTCCGCTTCCGGAGGGTGAAAACTCATCCAGGTCGTCGATTCATCTACGTACCGGCTCAAGGACGTGGTCTGGTGCCGTCACAGAGCGTAAGACCGGTAGTCGTCCACCAAGTGGTTTGAGCTTGTTCCGCTTTGACGGACACCATTGGTGTGGTGGTCAGGCTGCATGCGCGGTCCCGTATTCGGCGGGGCTGCGGTAGCCGAGGGTGCTGTGCAGGCGGTGCAGGTTGTATCAGCTTTCGACGCAGTCGAAGATCGCGGGACGGGCGGCGGTCCGGCCGGCCCAGGTCGCGGTGTCAAGCAGTTCGCCACAGGCGCGGCATCGCCCAGACGGCCGCGTACAGCAGCCGAGGCTGCGCGTGCTCGACGAATCCTCAGCGCGCCTCGTCCGCTAATGGCCGAGCCGCGTGCCCGACGCGGCACATGGCGTGGTTGACGCACGCGGACTCGCACACGATGCCGCCTGGGGGGGCCCTTCAGTCGCACGCCAGCAGCCACCAGAGACCCCGGCAATGGTAGGCCCAGGGTGTGTAGCGTGATTCTATGCGCTGCCGCGAGCGCACGGCCGGAGGAACAGACCGGATATCTCCGCCGCGGTCGGGGTCAGTGAGCTCTGGCGTCCACATCCCGCACACGGCTGACGACGTTCGGGCGCCCCGCATGGGCAATCGGGCTAAGGCAGCAGCTTACGGAGCTTGTCGCTTCCTGCGGGGCTGTGTGGCGTCGGTTTTCCGGCCCCTCTCCGACCGCGTCATCGAAAGGCCGACAGGAGCGTTTTTGTCTGTGATGAGTGGCTTTACGGCGTGCGGCTCGCGCGCCTCGATTCCCTCGGTCCCGGGGATGGGGTCGGTCTGCAGGGGTGCGGGCGCGGAGCGACGGGCGGCGTCCGGGACCGGCAGGACGTGCCGGCGTTGCAACTCGGCGACGCTGATCAGCGGTGCCATAAGAACACGGTCGAGCAGTTCGTTCTGAGCCGGCTGCAGCTCGACCAGATGCCACAGGACGGCCAGCACGTATTGGAGTTCTTTGCTCCAGGCGGGCAGCCACCGCTCGGGCCGGATGCGGTCCAGTTCGCTGACGGCTCTACGGGACGGCGGTCCCGTCCTGCGTTTCAGCCAGCCGTCGAGAACGTTCTGTCCGCTGACCTGATAATCCCGCATCTGTTGAGTCACGGGCCCGAAAACGCCTTGACCGAAGCGGAGTTCCAGACGGTCAGGGTCGTAGACGAAGCCCTCGGGCAGTTCGTCCCTGCCCACCTGTCTCTGGTAGGTGATCGCCGACTGTGCGGTCGTCCAGACCTCCTGGGGTCCGCCGGGCCGCCCCGCCACCGGATCCACGAGCCTCTCTCCGAAGGTGGCGGCCCAGATCACCTTCCGCCCGATGTGCAGCGCCTCCGACCACAGGGCGGCGTCGCCGGTGAGAGGTACGCGGACGCCGACGGTGGCGAGTTCGTCATCGAAGCGGGACCGGAAACCCGGGTGAGCCGTGATCGCGGCGATGTATGCGAGCAAGTCCTCGGCCGAGACAGCCAGATCGCCGAAGGAGTTACGAAGGTGCTGGAGAAGACCGGGGGTCACATTGGGGGTGCCGTCTCTCTGTAGAAGGGGAATCACTCTACCGCCTCCCCAGCCAGCGAAGTGATCCATATCTGGCATAAGTGCCGTGAAGAGCGTGGCAGGGCCGTCGCCGAAACGATCGGAGTGCTGCTCCACGATGTGGATCTGTCCCTCGGCCCGGCTCTCCCACAGTTGTGGCGAGCATCTGTCGAGGACCCTGTTGTCCGGGATGATCCAGTGCCGGTCAAAGGGGCGAAAGGCGAAAAGCACCGGCTCCGGACACTCGGGGCCCGCCTCCAGCATCGGCCGCTGGGGCTGCGCCGAGCCTGGCAGCGGTTTGACCTGCCGGTCGATGGTACGGCTGTGGGTTTCCCTGAACAGGGCGCGCTTCTCAGCGATATCCGTCTCGGCGTGCAGTCTCCGCCACCGGGAACGCAGCGTGTCGGGGTCCGGAGAGTAGACCCATGTGCGCTTCGGCAGTATGCCAGGCACTTTCCAGGGCAGCAGATCGTCCAACGCAGGATATGTGTCCCAGGCTCCCCGTGCCGCGGGCATGAACGGAGCCCGAGCGGCCTGGCGCACCAACCGCCATCGGTCGCTGTCCGGCCCAAGGGCTTCGAGCTGCGTGTACTTCTCCTCGCGAGTGCTGCCATCAAGGGCCACGTATCTGATGTGGGCCGGTGCGGTCTCGGCCCTGCTGCGGACGAATACGGCAATCGCCAAGGGATGCTGCACACCTTCGAAGAGGCGTGTTCTCACTGGCGGCTGGATGCCCTCCGGGCTGAGGTCGATGATCCAGCCCTCCGAACAAGTCTCACGCAAATATTTCCTCATCCCTTCGAAACCCGGCCCGTTGAGGAAGCCCGCGGTGCTGATGAAGGCCACAATTCCGCGGTCCGACTCGGAACGATGCTGTTCGAAGACCTTGAAGGTGGCCCAGCGCCAGAAGTAGACGTACAGGTTCTTGAGCTTGTTCTCGTGCACTCCGTTCCTGCCCCCGAGGCGGAAGGCATCGAGTAGAGGTGCTCTGTCATCCCCCTCGCGGCCTCTCTCCACCCAGCCGCCTTCCCCCTCGGCTCTCTCCCGGTCCGGCGGGTTGCTGATCATGACGGTGACCTTCTGCTCGCGCTTGATCCAGTCCGCCTTACGGGTGTTCTCGACCAGAGGATCGCCATCAGGCAGAAACGTGAAGAGCGTGGCCCTCTCATACGGATCCGCGAGGGTGTCGGCGAGATGGAGTCGCAGGTCACCGAGTTGAGTTTCGGTGACCTGCTTGCGGAGGGTCTGGGTGATCCTCATCTGGGCGACCGCAAAGGCAGCCATCTGACGCTCGAAGCCGATCAGCCGGCCCGCCAACTGTTCCACCGCTTCGCCACGGAAGCCTTCCCCTCGACGGGAGCGTTCTTCAGCGACCCTGTCGATAATCTCGCTGAGGAATGTGCCGGTGCCCATGGCGGGGTCGACGATCGTCACCTGCTCGTCCGCGAAGCCCTCCGTACAGCCAAGGCGCGTGCGCAGGACGGCCTCGGTGAAGCGAACCATCTCCTTCACCAGACGGGGCGGGGTGTAGTACGTGCCGGAGCGTTTACGCAGCTCGCGGTCGTACTCCTGGAGGAAATCCTCGTAGAGATGAACGTGGGCATCGGGTGTCCGGGCCCGAATCGCCGCCCAGTCGACAGCATCGATGACCTGCACGAGCGTGTCGATTCGGCGAGCGAACTCGGCGTCCACCGTCTCCGTCAGCAACTGTAGGGCTCGACCCATAACTGTGTTCTCGGCCTGCAACTCATACGCGATGTCGACGAAGTTGCGGCCTGTGAGTGGCAGGTTCTCGATACGAGCCAGCAGCAGGGCGAAGGCAATCGTCTGGGTGTAGCGGTCGGCGAAGAGATGGTCGGGGTCTTGTCCATCGGTTGACGGGAAGAGCACCTTGCTCCAGTGGAGCGCCAAGGCAGTGAAAGGCTTGAGGATCCGCCGCCGGCTGCGAGGACTCTCTGGCCCCCTGCGTTCAAGTGCCAACTGCTCCAGCACCTCCTCTCGCAGGTACTGGCACAGGGGAGCGATAGACGACACCAACTGGCTGACACTGGTGATGGGCTGAGGCTGCCACCCGAGAAACTCCCGGAGCAGATCTCGAAACTCTGCTCCGTTGGCTTCGTTAATACGCAACCGGTTTCCGGACCGATACAGATCGCCTTCGAGCCGAACTGTGCGGAGAGGTCGCGAACCGCCTCGGTACAGGCACCAGGTATGACCGTTGCTGTACAGCACGTTGGGGAGCCGGCGCATCAAGTCCCACTGCTCCCGGTCCCGCTTCGTGAAACCGTCCGGCGTGACGTCGTGCCCAGGGGCCTTCAGCTCGAGGAAGCCCGTAATGCGCCCCGATGTCTCAACCGCATAGTCCGGACGTACCCGGGCCTCGGGCAAGGGATACTCAGGATGAAGGCGAGGACTCAGTTTCCAGCGCGCCCCGAAAGTCTCCACCAACTTCGCCACCGGCAGGCTAATCGATGCCTCCGTGTTGCTGACCCGCAGACGCTCCCTGCACTCGGATCCAAAGTCCGCCACGAGAGCCCGTATCCACTCCTCCGGCATCCTGTTCCCCCTCCGAGCCGTGGACGGACGATGGATCACCGCGGACACATCTTGTTGGAGTCGAGAGGACCGGCTCAGTGCGCACGAGGGGCGCGTAAGAGGCACGGACAGCGCACTTCGTGACCACTGGGAAAAAGGGGACAGGAGGTGGTCGCGTGGAACCCGCGGAAGAGCCGTTTCACGGTGGGCAGCTTGGTCGGCTGCCCGGCGATCGCGCAGGTGGTCGCTGCGCGTCAACGCCGCCCCGGAGGGGCCAGCGGGTGCCTGCCACACCGACCCACCCGGCATGAGCGGCCAGCCCCGCACGAACCGCTCCCTTAGGTTGGAGCCTGTCGGCCGCTGAGTTGATCAACTACAGGAGGGAGTGGCGGCAGTGTTCGTACGGCGACCGCCCATGGGCGCTGCAGACCAAGCAACCAACCGCCCTCTGCCGTCCCATGGAACCCCCTTTCCTTAGAAACGGTCCTCCCTGACGATCAACCAGGAGCGCTGCGTCAACTCGTCGTCACTGTAGGTGCAATACGGGCAAAAAAGGGGGCTCGGGCGGACGACTTTATTTCGTAAGGGATTTGATCCGATCACAAGATGGTCACTAGGGTCATGCCTCGAACCTCTGTGCAGCGATCACCCAATCGGGGTGGCGGCAGAGGTCCCGCCGATCCGAAGCGGCGTGCGTACGACGGGGGACGCCGACGCTCGGGGCCGGGGAACCGCTGTTCCCGACGCATGCGGCAGGCGGCTGGAGGAAGAAGGAGCTCGCCTGCGTGGCGTCCCACCGCCGTCCCAAGCAGACCAGTCGCGCACGTGTCACCGTGCTCACCGCGACCGCCGCCGCAGCCGTGGCCCTCTCCGCCCAGGCCGCCCAGGCCGCCCCGGCCAAGCAGTCCGTCAAGAGCGTCAAGGCCAAGGTCGACGCGCTGTACGAGCAGACCGAGCAGGCCACCGAGAAGCTCAACGGCGCCAAGGCGAAGCAGGAGCAGCTGCAGAAGCAGGTCGAGGTCATCCAGGACGAGGTGGCCCGCCAGCAGGGCGAACTCAACGACCTCCAGGACGACCTCGGCGCCCTCGCCAGCGCCCAGTACCGCAGCGGCGGCATCGACCCCACGCTCCAGCTCTTCCTCTCCACCGACCCGGAGAGCTACCTCGACAAGGCGTCCACGATCGAGGCGCTGAGCACCCAGCAGGCCGAGGGCCTGCGGCAGATCGCGGAGAAGAAGCGCAGCCTCGACCAGCAGAAGGCGGAGGCGGCGAGCAAGCTCTCCGAGCTGGACCGGACCCGCGCCGAACTGACCAGGAACAAGAAGGCGGTCCAGGGCAAGCTGGCGGAGACGCAGAAGCTGCTCAACTCGCTGACGGCCGCTCAGCGCGCCGCGGTCGCCGCCGCGGACGTCGTCGCCGTTGGTGGCGAGCACGTCAACCTGGGCAACGACACCCCGGCCTCCGGCCGCGCGGCCGCCGCTCTCGCGGCCGCCCAGACCCGGATCAACATGCCGTACGTCTTCAGCCACACGGGTCCGACGTCCTTCGACTGCTCGGGCCTGACCATGTGGGCGTACGCCCAGGCCGACGTCAGGCTGCCCCGGATGTCGCAGGACCAGGCGAACGCCGGCACCCGCCTGACGATGAGTCAGCTCAAGCCCGGCGACCTGGTCCTCTTCTACGGCGACCTGCACCACATCGGCCTCTACGCGGGCAACGGCATGGTCCTGCACGCGCCCCACTCCGGCGCGTTCGTCCGCTACGAGTCGATCAACAACATGCCGTTCCAGTTCGGGGTCCGCGTCTGACCCGGGACCACCGGGCGGTCTTCACACGGTGTCCGGGATCCGCGGGGTGTCACAGCCCGGGCACCGCCCGGTCACGGGCCGCCCGCGCGGCGGAACGGCGGCGCATGATGCTCCCGTAGCCATCACCACGGGGGGAACCATGCGCACACGTACCGCCGCACTCGCGGCCGCCGTCGTCACCGCGGCAGCCGCCCTGCTGCTCACCGGCTGCGGCAGCGACGCCACGTCCGACACCGCCGCCTGCAAGGCCGCCGTGACCGAGCTGTTCGACGACATCAAGCACAACTCCACCGACTTCAGCCGCCCGGGAGCCTGTGCGGGCGTCGACGAGGCCACCCTTCAGCGCATCATCACCGAGGTCGGCCAGGAGCAGATGAAGAGTGCCGGCCTGGCACCCTGAGACGGCCTGACAGAGGCGCCCGCGGCCATCCGGCCGCGGGCGCCTTCGCGTCGCAGCGTCATGAGAGCGGCGGCGCCGCGGCCTTCGCCTGCTCCACCGGCGCGTGGCGCCGGGGGGAGCCGAAGGGCGCCCCGTTGACCGCTATGGGCACGCTTCCCGCCGGCCGGGAGGAGTCGCGGTCCGCCTCGTAGGCGGGGGTGACCTGCCAGCCGTTGTCCGTGGAGACCAGCGACACCGACGACAGCGGCCGCACGTCGAGGTGCCAGAAGGTCCTCGCCGGCGCGGAGAGCGCGTGCACGAGCAGCGCGCGGGCGACGGCGGGCTCGACCACGGCCAGCGTCGGCCGGGTGCCGCGCGGCAGTTTGACGAGCCAGTCGGCGGCCCGGTCGCAGAGCTGCCGGACGGATTCGCCGCCGTGCGGTGCGGCGTCCGGGTCGGTCAGCCAGGTGGACAGGCCGTAGGGGTCCATGGCCGCGATCTCCCCGCGGGTGTGGCCCTTCCAGCGCCCGTAGTCCAGGTCCCGCAGTGCGGGCTCGACGGTCGGTTCGAGGCCGAGAGCGGCCGCCGTCCGTGCGCAGCGTGCCGAGGGCGCCCGGATGGTCAGCGGGTGGGTGACGAACGCGGGCAGCGCCATGCTGCCGGGCAGCCGCTTCCCCGCGGGCTCGTCGCCGAAGACCGCTTCACGTCCGCTGGTCTCGGTGGCCGCGCACAGAAGGGTCAGGTGGATCGCCATACGGTGGCCTCCTTCCTTTCCCGGTCGGGTACCGGGCCGTGCTGCGAGGCTCCGGCAACCGTTCTCCCACACGGTCCGTGGGCTGTCTGCCGCCACTCGGGTGACGAGGCGACGTGAGAAGGCCGCAGGCGCCGGCCATGGGTGCTGCGGTTCGTGGCTGCCGCGTGGCTGTGCGGACAGGTTTTTCCTGGTTACAGCATCCCGCCGGGCCTCGCCGGGATCCATCCTCCAGTCGGCGGCGGCTGCCTCCACCGACCGGCGGGACAGCATCCGCCATCCGGCCGGTGCGGCGGCGCGCGGACGGGGTACGGCCGCGCGCGGGGTAGGCATCCGGCATGGGCCCATGCCGTGCGGCGCGCACGATTCTGCAGGCCCCGGCCGCCCGGCGCGTGCTCCGGGCCGGTGCGGGCGCCGGTGCCCGCCTCCGGCGGGCGGGGCGGCGGATGCGGTTCCGCGGCCCGCCGCTCCTGCTGCTGGACGTGCTGCTCGTCTTCTTCGCGCTGCTCGACGTCCGCGTCAACGTCCATTTCGACGACTCCGCCAGCCTCGCGTGGGGCCTGACGGCCGCACTCTCCCTGATGCTGCGGCGCCACCGCCCGCTGATCACGTTCCTGCTGACCCTGCCCGCCGTGCTCGTCTCGTCCGCAGTCTTCGCGTCACTTGCCGCCCTGTACACGCTGGCCACGTTCACGCGGCGCCGCATGCTGCTGGCGTTCTGCGGGGTGGCCTTCACGCTCTGCGACGTGCCGCCGTGGCCGTCCCCGCGGTTCGACCTCACGGAGACGGCGACCTTCATCACCCTCGGATACACCGCGACGACAGCGGCCGCCCCGCTCTTCCTCGGGCAGCTCGTGCAGGCCCGTCGCGACCTGTCCCTGCGGCTCCGTGAGATCTCCGAGGCGCGCGACCACGAACGCCTGCTCACCGCCCAGACGGTGCTGGCGACGGAACGCGCCCAGTTGGCGCGGGAGATGCACGACGTGGTCTCGCACCAGGTCAGCCTGATCGCCGTGCAGGCGGGTGCGCTGCAGGTCGGCGCGCCGGACGCGGCCGTCAAGGAGACCGCGGGGACGATCCGGCGGCTGAGCGTGCAGACCCTGGACGAACTGCGGCACATGGTGGACGTCCTGCGCGCAGCGGGCAGCCGGCCGACCGAACTGACCCCGCAGCCGTCCGTGTCGGACCTCGAACGGCTGGTCGGCGGCAGCGGCATCGAGGCCGAGCTCGACATGGACCTGCCGGAAGGGCTCCCCGCGCCCGTCCAGCGCGCCGTCTACCGCACGGTGCAGGAGGCGCTGACCAATGTGCGCAAGCACGCGCCCGGCGCGAAGGCCTCCGTGCGGGTCCGGCGCGAGGCCGGCGTCGTCCGGGCCACGGTCACCAACGACCAGCCGACCCGCCGCCCGCTCCCGCTGCCGAGCGCGCGGTACGGTCTGGTCGGGCTGCGGGAGCGCGCCGCCCTGCTGAACGGCACGTTCAGTTCGGGCCCGACGGCGGAGGGAGGGTACGAGGTCCGCCTCGAGCTCCCGGTCGAGGGCCCGGACTGAAGGCACCCGTACGGCGGATCTCCGCCGGGTGCGGCGGTGCCGATGGTCCGGCGGCGCATTCACGACGCCCTGTGCCTCGGCCGCCGGCCCGGGACCCCGCCGCCGGGGTGCGCCCCTGAGGGGACGACCGCTGAGGCCTCCCGTTCTCAGGCCGCTCTCAGGCCGTTCTCAGGCCGGGAGCGAGGCCCGCTGTTCCAGGATGCTCAGCGCCCGCTCGGCCCAGAGGATGTTCTCCGTCTCGAAGGCGCGTCCCCGCATGAGGGTCAGGTACGGGCCGATCCGGTCGCTCCCGGCGAGGAACTGCTCCTCGGTGCGCCCGGCGAGCAGGCGGGTGCGGTCCTGGTCGTAGCGGGCCAGTTTGGCCCGTGCCGACTCCAGGCGTTCCGCGATCGCGGTGCGCACGGCGGTCGCGTCTCCCCCGTCCACCGCCTGCACCTTGACCAGCAGTTCGTCGCGGATGGCGGTCGGCCTGGGAGCTTCGGCGGTGAAGTCGTGGAGCGCCTGCTGCCCGGCCCCGGTCAGTGAGTACAGGCGCTTGTTGGGCCTGCGCTCCTGCTGGACGACCCGGGCTTCGATGAGGCCTTGGGACTCCATGCGGTCCAGCTCCTTGTACAGCTGCTGGGGCGTGGCCATCCAGAAGTTGGCCACCGACGCGTCGAACCTCTTGGAGAGGTCGTAGCCGGAAGCCTCCCCCTCCAGAAGGGCCGCCAGTACCGCGTTGCGCAATGCCATACCCGGATATTACGCCTTCTTGAACAGACGAAGAGACCGCTGCCGACCGGGCCCGCGACCTGGTGAGCGGCACGGGATATGACGAATCGTCAGCAGTTCGCACGGCATGGACCCCTTGCCACCGGCTTCTCCTCACGCCAATGAACGCAGAATCTTGCGCAAAAAAGTTACTTTCTCACGAGGATGCGCCGGGATATTGCGCGGGTGTATCCGCGACATTACGGTGCCCCTTGCGTTGGCGCTCCACCCCCCTGGCGCAGAACAGACATTCTGCGCCGAAAGGAGCATGTGATGTTGCGTATACCCCCCATCCTCCGAGGCCGGAGACGGCCGTCCCTGAGACGAGCCGTCGCCGTCGCGGCCGGCACGGCCCTGCTCACCACCGGCGGCACGATCGCGCTGGGCGCCGCCCCGGCCTTCGCCGCGGCCGCCACCGGCGGCAGCGGCGCGAACCTGCCCTACGTGGAGGTGCAGGCGGAGAACTCCGCCACCAACGGCACCGTGATCGGGCCGAGTTGGACGTACGGCGAGCTCGCTGACGAGGCGTCCTACCGCAAGGCGGTGACCCTCCAGGGCAGCGGCAAGTTCGTCACCTTCACCACCCCCGTGGCGACCAACTCGATCGACTTCCGCTACAGCATCCCGGACAGCTCCGGGGGCTCGGCCTACACCGCCCCGCTGTCCTTCGCCATCAACGGCGCCGCACAACCCGACTTCACCCTCACCAACGCCTACAGCTGGTACTACGGCAGCTACCCGTTCACCAACACCCCCGGCAGCAATCGGCACCACTTCTACGACGAGGTCCACCGGCTGCTGCCGCAGACGTATCCGGCGGGCACCACGTTCACCCTCCAGGTGGGCTCCGGCGGCACGACGACCACCATCGACTTCGCCGACTTCGAGCAGGTCGGCGCGGCGCTGTCGCAGCCGTCCGGCTCGGTGTCGGTCACGTCCAAGGGCGCCGACCCGACCGGTGGCAGCGACGCCACGGCGGCCTTCAACGCGGCGATCAGCGCGGCCGGCTCCGGCGGCACGGTGTGGATACCGCCGGGCACGTTCAAGATCCCCGGCCACATCACGGTCAACAACGTCACCGTGGCCGGCGCGGGCATGTGGTACTCGACGGTGACCGGTGCGGCGCCCGGCTTCTACGGCCTCGGCGAGCCCGACAGCTGCGGGGTCGGCGGCAACCGCGGGGTCAGCAGCGGCGTCCACCTCTCCAACTTCGCGATCTTCGGCCAGGTCGGCACCCGCAACGACTGCGACCAGGTCAACGGCATCGGCGGCGCGATGAGCAACTCCTCGGCGTCGAACATCTGGATCGACCACATGAAGGTCGGCGCCTGGATGGACGGCCCGATGGACAAGCTCACCCTCAGCGGGCTGCGGATCCGCGACACCACGGCCGACGGTGTCAACTTCCACGGCGGTGTGACCAATTCGACCGTCACCAACAGCGACATCCGCAACACCGGTGACGACGGCCTGGCCACCTGGGCGGACGCCGCCCTCGGCGCCGACGTCAACGATACCTTCTCCAACAACACCGTGCAGATGCCGATCCTGGCCAACGGCATCGCGATCTACGGCGGGCACGACAACACGGTGAGCGGCAACCTGGTGGTGGACGCCGGCCTGGCGCAGGGCGGCGGCATCCACGTCGGGCAGCGCTTCACCTCCACGCCGGTCGGCACCACCACCATCACCGGCAACACCATGATCCGGGACGGCAGCCTCGACCCGAACTGGCAGTTCGGCGTCGGCGCGCTGTGGTTCGACGGCAGCCAGGGCGCGATCACGGGCCCGATCAACGTGACCAACGCGCTCATCCAGCAGAGCCCCTACGAGGCCGTGCAGTGGGTCGAGGGCACGGTCAGCGGCGTCCACCTCAGCAATGTGACGATCGCCGGCACCGGCACCTTCGCGCTCCAGGAGCAGACCGGCGGCGCGGCCACGTTCACCAATGTCACGGCGACCGGCGTCGGCGCGTCATCGCCCGTCTACAGCTGCGAGGGCTCCAACTTCGCCGTCACCGACGGCGGCGGCAACTCCGGCATCTCCGGGACGCCCTTCTGCGGCGGCTTCCCCGCCCCGGTGTTCCCGCCCTACCCGCCCACGGGAGTCACCGCCTCCCCCGGAGCGCTCAACTTCGGTTCGGTGGCGACCGGTTCGACCAGCGCCGCACAGACCGTGACGGTGTCCAACCCGACCGGCACCGCAGCCGCCGTGACCGCGCTGGCCGCCTCGGGCGACTTCGCGCAGACCAGCACCTGCGGCACATCGGTACCGGCGAACGGCTCCTGCACCGTCAGCGTCACCTTCCGGCCGACCGCGACCGGGGAGCGCACCGGCACCCTGGCCCTCACCGCGGGCGGCAACACCAGCACCGTCTCGCTGACCGGTACGGGCACCGCGCCCGGCCCGGTGCTGAACACCAACCCGGCCGCTCTCACCTTCGCCGGTACGGTCGTCGGCTCGACGGCCGCCGCGCAGACGGTGACCGTCACCAACTCCGGCACGAGCGCGGCCACCGTCTCGGCCGTCGCGGCGACCGGCGACTTCAGCGAGACCGACAACTGCGGCTCCCTGCCGGTCGGTTCGTCCTGCGTGGTCACCGTGGCCTTCAAGCCGACCGCGGGCGGCGCCCGCAGCGGCACACTGACGCTGACCAGCAACGCCAACAACAGCCCGACGAAGGTCGCGCTGGGCGGCACCGGCATCGACAGCGGCACGAACATCGCGGCCGGGCGTCCCGCGTCGGCGAGTTCCGCCAACGGCACGTTCGCCGCGGGCAATGTCACGGACACCGACGCCGCCACGTACTGGGAGAGCGCGGGCGGCGCCTTCCCGCAATGGGTGCAGGTCGACCTCGGCCAGAACTACAGCGTCGGCAAGGCCGTGCTGAGGCTCCCGCCGTCCACCGCCTGGGCCACCCGTACCGAGACCCTGTCCGTGCAGGGCTCCACCAACGGCAGCAGCTTCGACACGCTGGCCGCGTCCGCCCCGCTGACCTTCGACCCGAACGCCAACAACAACACGGCGACCGTCACCTTCCCGGCCGCGACGGCCCGCTACGTGCGGATCAACATCACCGCCAACACCGGCTGGAACGCGGCCCAGTTGTCCGACCTCCAGGTCTTCCCGAGCGGCGGCAGCGGCAACCCGCAGGCGACCTTGTCGGTCAGCCCGACCTCGCTCACCTTCGGCACGCAGGCACCCGGCACGACCAGCGCCGCACGGAACGTGACGGTGACCAACACCGGTACGGCCGCCGCGACGATCTCCTCGGTCACCGCCTCCGGCGACTTCGCGCAGAGCAACACCTGCGGCACGTCCCTCGCGGCGGGGGCCGGCTGCACGGTCGCGGTGACATTCACCCCGACCGCGTCCGGCACCCGCACCGGCACCCTGACGATCAACGGCAACGCCGCCAACAACCCGGTCACCGTCGCGCTGTCCGGCACCGGCAGCGGCACGGTGGCGACCAACCTGGCGGCCGGCCGGCCGACCACCGAGTCCAGCCACACCGACGTCTACCCGTCCTCGAACCTGACCGACGGCAACCAGGCCAGCTACTGGGAGAGCGCCAACAACGCCTTCCCGCAATGGGCACAGGTCGACCTCGGCTCCGCCCAGAGCGTCAGCAAGGTCGTCCTCCAGCTGCCGGCCGGCTGGGGTGCCCGCAACGAGACGCTGTCGCTCACCGGCAGCACCGACGGCTCGGCGTTCAGCACGCTGAAGTCGTCCGCGTCCTACAGCTTCACCCCGGGCGCGAACAACACCGTCACCATCACCTTCCCCGCCACCACCCAGCGCTGGGTCCGGGTGACGGTCACCGCCAACGACGGCTGGCCCGCGGGCCAGCTCTCGGAGTTCCAGGTCTGGAACACCTGACCCGGAACGGACCACCGGACGCCGGTGCCGCGGGGTGCGCACGCGCCCCGCGGCACCGGCGTCCGTGCTGTGCCCGGCCCGCCGCGGCAGGGGTCATGATCCAGAGCCGTTACGAATCCGTACCCATGTACCCGGAGGCGTCTCAACTCCGTGGCGGAGCCCACCGCTCCCTAGCGGGTGACACCACGGCTGCCTAGAGTGATGGGTGATCCCTCCTCCGCCCGCCGCCAGCGGGTCTGCCCGGCACCCTCCAGGCAGTCAGGAATCCACCTCGGTCCCCGCCCGGTCACGGGAAGGAGCCCTTCGTCGTGGCGCAGCCCCCTGCGATGCCGCCCACCGGGTCCGGTCCTCTCCGGCCCCGCGTCGTGAACCTGCTCTCCGGACACCGAGCCTCACCCCTCGCGCTCGTCGTCGCGCCCGCGGGGTACGGCAAGTCCATCGTGCTGGCCCACTACGCCGACTCCTTCGCCGCGAGGGGCAAGGTGATCAGCTGGCGGCCGTACCGGGACACGCGTGAGGCGGCCCCCCTGCTGGACAGCCTGATGCGGAAGCTGCTGGAAGCCGGCCCCGACGGCGGGCACTCCACCGCGGAACCCCCGGCGCCCGCCACGGTCGAGTCGGTGCTCACGGCCGTCGAGCGGCGCGCCGGGCCGGTGCTGATGCTCGTCGACGACGTCCACCTCGTGCACGGAACGCCGGTGGAGGACGCCCTGGAGGAACTGGCGCTGCTGGCGCCGCCGAACCTGCGGATGGTGCTCGCCGGGCGAAGACGGCCCTCGATCAATCTGGCCCGGCACGAACTCTCCGGGACCGTCGTCGTCACCGCGGACCAACTCGCCTATGACGATGCCGAGTTCCGGCAGGCGCTGGCGACGGCGGGCCCGCCGGGCGGCGGACCGGTGACCGCGCCGGAGTACGAGACGCTGAGCCGGCTGACGCGGGGCTGGCCGGTCGCGCTCCGGCTGTGCCTCCAGGTGCCGCGCCGGGACGCCGACCGGGCCGCCACCGTACTCGCTTCGGCCGCGGTCCGCGGCTACCTCGACCGCGAGGTGCTGGGGGTGCTGCCCGGCCGGCTCGCCGAGGCGTTCGCCGAGATCTGCCGGACCCCGCGGGGACCGTGGCTCACCGACGACGGCTCCGGTGTCCTGGACGAACTGGAGGACGGGTACGGGCTGGTCTCACGCCGTACCGAGGGCAGGTACGACTGCGTTCCGCTGCTCCGTGAGCACCTGCGGCTCCGCGCCTCAGCGGCTCCCGCCGCGCGGGCCGCCCGGCCCGCTCCTCCTCCTTCCGCCCGCCCGGCCGCCCAGGACAGCCCCGGCCCGCTGACGCTGCGCTGCTTCGGCCGCTTCGAGGCGACGCTCGGGGACCGGGTGCTGGACTGGCGGACGACCCGGCCCCGGGTCCGGGCGCTCGCCCGGCTGCTGGCCGTGCACGCGGGGCAACCGGTGCACCGCGAACGGCTGATGGCCGCCTTGTGGCCGGAGACCCCGGAACGGAACGCGGGCCGCGGACTCCAGGTCGCGGTCTCCGCGCTGCGCACCTTCCTGGAACCGGGCGTCGACCGCGGGGCGAGCCGCATCCTCTTACGGTCCGGCGAGGCGTACATGCTGTCGCCGCAACCGGGCGGGAGCTGCGACGTGCAGCGGTTCGAGGCCGCCGTGACGAGCGGGCTGCGCCTGCTGTCGCACGGATCGGTGGACCAGGCCGCGGAGTCGCTCGGCCTGGCGCTCCACCTCTACAGCGGTGAACTCCTGCCCGAGGACGGCCCGGCGGAGTGGGTGGTGCCGCTGCGGGAGTACCACCGCGCCCAACTGGTGCGCGCCGCCCTGACGCTCGCCGAGGTCGAACTCGGCCGCGACCGCCCGCAGACCGCGGTCGCCGCGGCACACCACGCACTGTCCGTCGACCCCTTCCAGGACGCGGCCTGGCGCCTGCTGGTGCTCGCGCACCGGCGGGCCGGCGACCCGGTCGCGGCCCACCAGGCCCAGCTGCGGCACGCACGGATCCTGGAGGAACTCGGCGTCCGCCCACCGGGAACCGGGGCAGAGCCGGACGCCGCCACGCGGCGCGGCCTCGGCGGACTGCCGGCCGCCCGGCCCCGCGAACACCCGAGGCTCGACGTCAGCCCCGCTTGAAGAACTCCGCGACGCCGAGCTGACGGGCGCCGCCCGCAGACCGCGATCGCCCCGGCGCACCCGGCCCCATTGCGGCACGCACGGATCCCGGAAGAACTCGGCGTCCGCCCGTCCGGCCCGCGCCGGAACCGGACGACGCCACACGGCGGGCTGCCGGCCGCCCGGCCCCGCGGACACCCGGCGCTCGACGTCACACAGCTGATGCCCGCCGCCCCGACGCCCGCCGAAACCGAACCCGGCCGAAGGCCCGCGGACCGCGGTCGCCCCGGCACACCACGCACTGTCCGTCGACCCCTTCCATAACGCGGCCCGGCGCCGACTGGTGCTCGCCCACCGGCGGGCCGGCGACCCGGTCGCGGCCCACCAAGCCCCATTGCGGCACGCACGAATCCTGGAAGAACTCGGCGTCCACCCACCCGGCACCGGACCGGAACCGGACGCCGCCACGCGACGCGGCCTCGCCGGGATACCGGCCGCCCGGCCCCGCAAACACCCGGGGCTCGACGTCAACCCCGCTTGAAGAACTCCGCGACGCCGAGCTGACGGGCGCCGCCCGCAGACCGCGGTCGCCGCGGCACACCCGGCACGCGTGCGAATCCCGGACGGTGCCGCGCGGCGTGGCCGTGCGCACCCGGGGCTCGACGTCAGCCGCGTTTGAAGAACTCCACCTCGCCCACGGCGACCCGGTGTCCGCTTCCGGCGCCGTAGGCGCTCTCGATCGTGAGCCGGACGCGGACGACGTCGCTCACCGCGAAGTGGAACTTCTGCTCGCCCGCGCTGTCGGCGAGGTTCACCGTGTGCCGGGTGACCGTGCCGTGCGTGTCGGTGACCGTTGCGAGCAGGGTCTGCGGGCGGCCCTGGGTGAGGAACTGCTGGGCGTTGGTGGAGATGCCCGGGTAGACGATCACGTCGAGCAGCCGGAACGGCTCGTCGAACCGCGCCTCCAGGTACTGCCCCTTGCCGTCGCCCTCGCGGTCCGGTGCCCAGTAGCGGTCGGTCGTGCCGTCCACCGCCAGCGAGGCGGCGTGCCCGCGGGACGCGCTCGACGCGCTGACGCCCACGGCGTGCACCTGCTGGGGGGTGGCCAGCCGGTCCTTCACCGCTTCGGTCGCCTGGCGCAGTTGGGGCCGCAGGGCGAAAACGGCGGCGCAGAGCACGGCGAGCACCAGGACGGGGACCAGGAACCGCGGCCGGCGCACCCGCCCCGAGAATCCCGGCCCCGGCCGGTCGCCCGCTGCCGGGGCGGTGCGCGGACGGCGGGTGAACAGCCTGCGCCACCACGACGCCTGCGGCGCGGCCGGGGCGTCGGCCAGAGAGGTACCGCAGCGACGGCAGAACCGCCGGGTGGGCACGTTGCCCGCACCGCACTGACCGCAGATCAGGTCACCCGGCGCGGGCGGCGGTTCGTCCGGGGCGGACACCGCGGTGGGGCGGGGGCGCGCCGCAACGGGCTCCCCGGCGCGCGGTTGCACGGGTGCCGCGGCGGGGCTCGCCGCGGCAGGCGCGGCTTGCACGGGTGCTGTCTCCGGGCGCGGCGGCACGGGGGGCGCCTCGGCGGGCGATTCCGCGCGCACGCTCGTCCGCGGGGCGGGCTGCTCCGGCACGGCGGCGGCCGGGCGCGGGCTCGTGGCGGCGGCTGGCTCCGTCCACTCCAGGAACGCCCCGCACGATCCGCAGAACTGCTCGCCCGGCTCGCACCGCTTGCCGCACTGCGTGCACTCGATCACTTTCCGCTCTCCCCCTGTCGTGGTGCTCATGTGCTCCGCCCGATTCCATGGTCACCACCGGCGGTGTCCCCCGGTAGCCGCTGCGGGGCAGCCGGGAGGACCGCAGGCGTGCCCTTTCGGGCGGGACGGTCAGCCGGGGACGACCTCGACGGTGAACGGGAGATGGGCCGGCCGGCTGCGCGCGACGAGAGCGGTCAGGGCGCGGGTGTCGAACGTGTCGGGGTCGGGGACGCGCACGCGTACGGACAGCCGGGGTTCGGGCGAGCCCGGCAGCGGGGTCCCCGGTGTGACGGATCCGGTCGCTCCGCCGCTCTCCTCGATCTCGGCCTCGACGCCGAAGGCGCGGCGGATCTCCTCTGCGAGGCCGGCCCGTGTGCCCCGCAGGGCGTGGGTCCGTACGGCGCCCGAGATCTCGGAGCGGCGCGCGGCGCCCACCGGCCCGTCCGCGGGTCGCGCCCCGACCCATGCCGCCAGCAGCGCGGTGAAGTCGGCCGGGGCGAGAGCGGGGTCGAGATAGGCGGCCAGGTTGTCCAGGGTGCCGGGGACCGGCGCCAGTACTTCGTCGAGCCCCGCGGTGAAGCGCTGGACGAAGTCGTCGTCGGCGTACACGCCGGGCAGTTGGAGCCCCAGTGGGTACCGTGAGATCAGCCCGGGCACGAGCGCACGTCCGCCTCCACCGTCCCCGGGTGCGGGTGCGGGCGCAGGCTCGGCTGGCTCGCGCCCTGCCTTTCGGTAGTTGATCCCCTCGCCGTCCGCCGGCGGCACACCACCGCTCATGCGCCCGTCACCCGCACCTGGTGGTCGTAGGAGAAGACCAGCGCGCCGGCCGCCAGGTCGACCCGGTCGGTGGGCTCGCCGCGGCGATGGCTGCCGGGGTCCGCGGGGAAGAGCCGGACGCCCTCGACGAGTTCGACGCCCGGCACCTGCTGGAGCACCGCGAAGACCTCGCCGGACTGCACGGACCGGCCGAAGGGCCAGCCGGCCCCGTCGGCGCCGCCGGTCAGGGGGTTGAGGTGGCGGTAGAGGGCGGTCAGCGCGTCCTGCTGGACGCGTGCGGGCGACGTGGACGGGGTCGCGCGGAGGGTGGTGACGACGGTGACGCCCTGGTAGAAGGGGGGTTCGACGACCAGCCGGGTACCCAGCGCGCGCTGGGCGTCGAGGCGGGAGACCACTCGCGCCACCAGTTCCTCCGGGCAGGCGAGCCCTTCGAAGGCGAGGCGGCCCGAGGTGTCGGCCTCCGCCCAGGGCACGAGCAGCACGCGCACGCCGCCCGCTTCGGTCCCGCTCTCCGCGGCCACGCACCGCACCCGGGCGATCTCGGGCGCGGCCTGGCGGGCGAGGTACTCGTAGTCCTCGGCGGTGACGGCCCGTTCACGGGAGCGCAGCGAGAGCGCGCCGCGCAGCTTCGCGTTCTCGACGTCCTCGCCGTCGACGCCGCCCTTGGCGGCGGAGCGGTTCCCGACGCGGGCGATGTACGGGATCGAGCTGCGCAGGACGGACAGCGCGCCGCGTGCCACGTTGCCGCGCCGGCCGCCGCCCGTCAGGTAGGGGCGGACGCGGATCGGCACGCCCTGCGGCGGCACGGCGCCGTACTGCTTCAGGGAGCCGTCGGGTTCCCGCACCGCGGGCCCGAAGGCGATCTCGCCACTGCTGCGGTCGAGCCGCACATGGTGGTCGCCGGGCCCCGAGTCGCCGAAGTGCCCGACCTCCGCCCACTCCTGCGCGCCCTCGGCGGTGAGGGTCTCGACGGTGAACGGCTCGCGGCCGGCGACGACGGGCGGCCGGGCCACGGCGAAGACCTGCCCCGGCACGCCCTCGGACAGGCCCAGCACCTCGCCGGCGGCGCGTTCGGCGTGCGCGGCGGGCGCGGTGCCGCCGATGGTGAACGCGGCGGCGGACAGCAGCCGCGGGCTCGCCGAGTAGGGGCGGCGGACCCCGTCCGGCGGCAGCACGCGGGCGCGCAGCCAGCCGGCCCGGCGCCCGGCCTCGGCGACGGCCACATGGCCCTCGGGCACATGGACGAGCACGTCGCCGGGCCGGTTGAAGCCCCCGCTGCCGTCACGCTCGACCTCGCACGGAGTCCAGCCTTCCGCGGTCCGTGCCTCCCACACCAGCGGCGGGTCGTCCGGGTCGATCCCGTGGCCCGCGACGGGGAACGCCAGCCGCAGCGCGACGACGCAGGACGGGACGGCCGTGGACAGCCCGAACAGCACGGTGTCGCCCGGCTGCGGGACCTCGCCGAAACAGGCCACGCCCCGGCCGCCGGCGAGTTCGGCGGTCCGGTCCGCCGCGGCCGGTGCGGCGCCCTGTCCGCGCGGGTCCGCGGGCCGCACCGCGAGGACCGCCAGTTCGCAGGGCACGACGGTCAGGTCGCGCAGGGTGCTGAAGACGACGGCCTGTTCGGTCTCGCTGCGGACGGTGGCGACCTCGGTGCCCTCCCGGACCGCCACCGGGCCCGGCTGCGGGGCGGAGAGCCAGAAGGTGACGTCGGTACGGGCCGCGGCCGGCGGGAAGAGCCGCAGTCCGATCAGGTCGAGCAGCGCCACGTGGTGCTTGTCGGGCACCCGGTTGAGCCGGTAGATCAGCTGGTCGACCATGTGCGCGAAGGCCTCGATGAGGGTGACGCCGGGGTCGGAGACATTGTGGTCGGTCCACTCGGGGCAGCGCTGCTGCACCATCCGCTTGGCCTCGTCCACCAGGTCCTGGAACCTGCGGTCGTCCAGATGGGGGCGGGGCAGGGACATCAGCGGCCACCTCCGTCGGCGGAACCGTGCGGGCCGGCGGGCGCGTCCGCGCCCGCCCCGCCGTCGTGCGAGGGGATCACATAGAACGGGAAGACCAGGTTGCGCGGGTCGTTGGTGCCGCGCAGCGCGTATCTGAGGTCGATGTAGAGCGTGCCGGAGTCGACCCCGTCGAAGGTGACGGTGACGTCCACGAGATCGACCCGCGGCTCCCACCGTTCCAGCGCGACCCGCACCTCGTAGGCGATCCGGCCCGCGGTGGCGGCGTCCGCGGGCGCGAACACGTAGTCGTGGATGCCGCAGCCGAACAGCGGACGCATGGGGCGTTCGCCGGGCGCGGTGGCCAGGATCAGCCGGATGCTCTCCTCGATCTCCCGTTCCCTGACGACCAGGGCCACCGAGCCGGTGGCGTCGGTGCGCGCGGGGAAGGCCCAGCCGGCGCCGATGAACTGCTCTCCCACGGCCCGGTCACCCGCCGATCAGTACGGTCGGGGCGCCCATCAGGATCGGCGCCCCGCAGACCGCGAGGTCGCCGACCCGGGCGGCGGGCATGCCGCCGATGAGGACGGTCGGGCAGCCGGGCGGTGCGATCGCGGACGGCGGGTGCACGGCGGGCGGCGGGAACGAGCAGATGTGGGGGGTGCCGACCACGGCCGCGGGCATGCCGGCGATCAGCACGGTGGGCACTCCGGGCGGCCCGATGACACCGGGGTGCCCGGTGGGGTCGGCGACTCTGGCTGCTGGGGGCATTCCTGGCGCTCCTCTTAGTTGATCTTGACCAGTGCGGCGCTGATGGAACAGGTCGCGCCGCCCTTGATCTCGGTGCTCGCGGTGCCGTTGACGCCCACGGTGGTGCCCTTGACGTCCACCTGGCCCTGGGTCTGCAGGCTGAGCGCACCCGATCCGCCGTCGAGTGCCACACCGCTGCGGGCGGTGACCTTCACCGACTGCCCCGACAGCTCCAGGCTGCCGGTGCCCGCGTCCACGCTGACGCCCTGCTCGGCCTTGACGATCACCTTCTGCCGGGCCACCACCTCGACACTGCCGTCGCTGCGCACGACGACCTTGGTGGCCTGCTGGTCGAGATGGAGGGTGAGCTTGCCGTCGCCGGTGGACATCCGTACACCCTGCGGGCCGCCCGACACGTCGAGCAGCTCCACCCGGTTGCCCGAACGGGTCACCAGCGAGCGGCGGTTGACCGCGCCCGAGGTGGAGTCCACGAGCGGCGCGTCATGGGCGGACGGCTTGTCCTGGCCGTTGTAGAGGCTGCCGAGGACGTACGGGCGGTCGACCATGCCCTGCTCGAAGCCGACCAGCACCTCGTCCCCGACCTCGGGGCCGAACACCCCGCCGCCGCCCTTCCCGCCGAGGCCCGCCGTGCGGGCCCAGTCGCTGACGTAGTCGTCGGACAGCCAGGGGAAGGCCAGCCGGACCCGGCCGAGGGCCTCGGGGTCGCGGGTGTCGGTGACGGTCGCGTTGACGAGGCCGCCGATCCGGCCCGCCGCCGCGCCGAACCCCGCGCCTCCGCCGGAGGCGAGCCCGTACAGCGAACGGTCGGAGCGGCCGCCGACGGTGAGCCACGTCTGGTAGCCGGTGTCGGGGTCGAAGACATGCCGGCTGGCGGTGATCGTGTACTTGCCCTCGAACGGCGGCCCGACGTTCGCCAGGGTCACCGCCGTCCCCGCGCGCAGCCGCGGGATGCCCATGGCCACCGCGTCCACTTCGGCGAGCGAGGCGGCGAGGTCGGCGGCCAGCGCCCGGGCCGCCTGGTCGGCGGCGGACTGGGTGCCGTACGGGGTGTCCGTGGCCAGGAACACCGCCTGGCCGAACGGCGCCGCGGCCTGCCCGGGCGTGAGCCCCAGCGACAGCCGGTCCCCCCGGTCGGCGGGGGCCTGCCCGACCACGGCCGCCTTGGCCTGCACGTCCCAGCCGCGCACCTCCACCCGCTGCACCTGGTCGGCGGCGGTCACGGCGGCATGGCAGCGCAGCAGGTTCCGCCCGAACTCCAGGACGTACGGACTGGCCTCCGGCCGGGTGGCGGGATCGGGCGCGGACGCGGCCCGCGAGGGCACCCGGAAGCAGAACTTGCCGTCGCTCACGGACACTTCGGCCCCCGCGAGATCCGCCAGCCGGTGCAGGAACTCCCAGTCGGTGACACCGGGCTGCGCCAGGTGCTCGTACGCCGTCGTCGTCGTGTCGACCGTGCCCACCGGCAGTCCGGCGCGGCGGGCGACCTGCACGGCCACGTCCGAGGCCGTCATCTGCCGGTACCCGGCCACATGCCGGCCGCGGAAGAAGCGGTGGGCGTGGTCGAGGCCGCGGACGACGGTGAAGGTCCCGGTGCTGTCCAGGTCGACCTCGACGGCGGTCACCTCGCCGGAGACCAGCAACTGCCGCTCCGGGTCGTCGCCGGCGCGGGCGAACACCTTCACCGGGGTGCCGATGGTGATGCCCGTCTTCCGCAGAACCATGTGCTGGGGGTCGCGGAAACGGAGCACGAACAGGTCGGGAAGCCGGACGCTGCCGTCCACGTAGGCGGAGACCAGCAGTTCGGCCGTGTCGGGCGGCAGCGGCGCGCCGCCGGCCTCCACGGCGAGGGTGTTGGCGAAGGTCTCTCCGGCCATCGTGGGTCGTCCGTCCTCTCCTGGTGCTGTGCTGGTGCTGTGCCGATCCTTTGGGCGTGCGTCAGGTGCCGAGTTCCTCCGCCGCCGGAAGCAGGAGGGTGCTCCCGGGGCGCAGCCGCATGGGGTCGTCGATACCGTTCGCCTCCGCGATGTCCCGCCAGGCGGCCGGGTCGCCGTACTCCCGGAAGGCCAGCAGCGGCAGCGTGTCCCCCGTCACCACGTGGTGCACCCGCCGGGCGGCCAGCGCCCCGGACGTGGGGTTCTGGCCCGGCAGTTGGGCGGACAGCTCCTCCAGCGTGACCTGGCACACCGCCCGGATCGGCAGACCGCCTGCCGTGAACAGCGTGTACTTCGCCTGGACCTGGCTGATGTACCCGACGAAGCCGGTCAGCCCGCCCCAGTGGAAGATGACGAACGGCGGCGTGCCGGCCTTCTTGTCGTGCGTCCGGTCGGTCGGCACACAGCACGAGAAGAGCTGCTCGACGGCGGTGACCACCTTGCTGTCCTGCGCCCCGGTGGCGTCGAAGAACATCTCCAGCGTCAGCTTCGACGGCTCCGGTCCCGTGAACTCCGCGGGGCCCGCGGTCTTGGCGCCGCGCGCGGTCTTGCGCTCCCACTTCGCCGACTTGGCGAGGGTCAGCTCCTTCGGGTTGAACTGGAACTCGATCGTGTCCAGGGGCGGCCCCGGCGTGCCCGTGCCCCCGTCCGCGGGCGGGTGCCGCAGCTCCAGATAGGCGCGCTCGAGCTTGGGCCGCGACCCGGCACCGGCGGCGGACCCCTTGGTCCCGCCCGGCGAGGCGGCGGTGAACGCGACGGGTGAGGACGGCATCGGCGGTGCTCCTTCTCCGGGACGTCGGGCGGGGTGTCGGGCGGGATCAACCGGCGGAGAGGAACCCGTGGTGGGCGATCTCCAGGGTCTCGGTCGCCACCTTGGGCGTCTCCGGGCTCAGCGACGGCCCCTGCCAGCGCACCGGCACCACGTCCAGCAGGCTCCAGCGGGCCACCACGGTCCCGTCCATCGTCATCGCGCTGATGTGCCCCGTCTTGCGCGTCACCCCGGACACCATGCCGGCGATCCACTGGGTGACCTTCTCGGTGTCCTTGGTGACGGGGCGGCTGAGCTTGATGTTCGAGAACTTGATACGCGACGGCAGCTGCCACACGTATCCGTTGTTCCCGCCCTCCTCGCGCTGCTCCATGACCACTTCGCAGGCCAGGCCCTCGCAGCTGTTGAAGGAGCCGAGACTGAAGTCGTCGATCTCGACGATGAAGCAGACGCTCACGGCGGGATCCTCGTCGGCTGCGGCCGCGGTCATGGGCTGCGTTCCTCTCTCTTACGGGTGTACGGCGTACTCAGTGGCGGGAGTCCAGGCGCAGGCCCGCGCGTTCGCGGTCGAGCCGCAACTCGGCCCTGAGCAGTCGGCTGAGGGGGGCGAGCAGGCGGTGCACGAGTTCGTCGGTGCTCTCGGCCTTTGGCGGCTCCGGGGAGGGAGCGGCGGCGGGTGCGGGTGCGGGGGTGATCGGGGCCGCGGTGGGTGCGGGCGCGGGCTCCGGCGGTGGGGCATCCGTCTCACGCTGCGCCACGGCAGGGACGGGTGCGGGCGGCGCGAAGACCACCGATCCGTCCGCCGCCCGCTGTGCGATCCCCGCCGCGACCGCCACGGACCCCGGGTCGCCCGGCGCCGTCCCGGGGGCGGACAGCTGAAGGGGGGTCACCGAAGACCGGGGCGGCGGCGGGGGCGCGTTCAGCCTCTGCACGGCGAACGGGCCCCCGGTGGCGGCCGTCGGCTGCCCGGCGTACCGCTGCGCCACCGGGACGTCGGGCAGCCCGGCCGACGGTTCCGCGTGACGCTGGACAGCAGCCGGAACCGGGACCGGGCCGACGGGAACGGACGGAGCCGCCACGCGTTCGCTCCGGAACCGCTCGGCGACCGGGTTCGCGGAGACCGGGTTCGCGGCGACCGGGTTCGCGGAGACCGGCCCCGGAACCACGACGGGCAGCCCGGCCGACGGCTCGGCGTACCGCTGGACAGAAGCCGGAGGCGGGCCGACGGGAACGGAGGGACGCCCGAGCGGCACCGGCACGCGTTCGGTCGCGGGAACCGGCTCCGGGACCACGACGGGCAGCCCGGCCGACGGCTCCATGTACCGCTGGACAGCGGCCGGAACCGGGACCGGGCCGACGGGAACGGACGGAGCCGCCGCACGTTCGGTCCGGAACGGTTCGGCGACCGGGGTCGTGGAAACCGGACCCGCGAGCGGAGCCGCGGAGCGCTGGACGGATGCCCGCTCGGCTCGCGGTGGCGTTGCGGCAACCTGTGGCGCGGTGGGCGGAGTTCCGCCGCGCGGCGCTTGCGGCCCCGGTGGGTCCCCCGCGTGCAGCTGAACCGGCTGCGTCGCGCGCCCGTCCGCCGTGCCCGAGGCGACAGTCCCCTCGGGGCGCGACCAGACGAGGGGGACGACGCGAAGCGCGGCCGGCGCGTCGGCGACGGGGGCGGGTTCACTCGGGGTCGGTACGGACCTGAGCTCCAGGCCGCGATCACCCAGCAGCCCGGCGACGGGCCCGGGGTCGGGCGCCTCGGGGGTGGCCTCCGGCCCCACCAAACGTTGGATCCGCACCGGCGGTACGTCCATGACGACGACCGGCGCGGATACGCGTGCGGGCGGGTCGGCAGCAACGGCGTTCGGGGACAACCCAGTTGCCGCAGGGACCCGCTGCGGCGCAGGGGTGTCGACCTCCTGACGCTGCACCAGTGGCCCCGATTCCCCCAGCAGGGGCGCGAGCGGAGCTGCCTCGGGCGCGGTGGTCCGCGCGGGCGGAACAGGCACCTGAGTGAGCGGTTCGCCGATACGACCCAGCTTCGGGCGGGAGCCGGGCACCGGAACTCCCGGGTCCGGTGCGGCGAGACGCTGGACGGGCGGCGCCAGGGGCACCGAAGACAGCGGCGCGCCGAGTCCCAGCGGGCGCGCCCGCTGCACGGACGGCGCCGGCGCCTGGTCGGGTACGGGCGGTGCGGGCACCTGCGGAGGCTCCGGCGCGGACACCGCCTCGGGCGCCGGTTCCATCAGCGGCGCCCGCTCTCCCACCAACGGCCGCTCCACTGCCGCCGGTTCCGGCACCGGAACCGGGTCCGGCACGGTCTCCTCCGGCACGTGCGCAGAGGGCACATCGGATGCGGCGCGCTCCGCGGGCAGTGTGCGGACCGGCAGTTCGACCGCCCGGGCCACCGTGAAGCGGCCCGCGGGCGCCTCCGGCCGGACCTGGCGCTGCACCGGCGCCGGCGCCGGCGCTTCCGCGGCCGGCCCCACGCGCACGGCCTGACGGACCGGCAGGTCCGTCGTCGTCCGCTGCACCGGGGCGGCCGGCTCGGCCACCCCGTGCACCACGCCGCCGGGGGCCGCCTCGCTCACGAAGTGGCCCAGCGTTCCCGCCGAGAAGGACGGGTTCTGCCAGGTCGAGAGGCCCGCCTTGAACGCGTCGGGCGCGCTCACCAGCGCGGGCACCCCGAACGTCGAACGCTGCACGGCGAGCCCGCGCCACTCGCCGCGGGGCGGCGGGGCGGGCTGCCGCTCACCCGCCGCCGCGTCGCCCGTACCTGGGCCTCCCGCGGCCGGGCCCTCCCGTCCGAGCAGTCTCCCCCACATCCCCCGGATCCCCATGGCTCACCGGTCCGCGGCGGCGAGCTGGTTGAACCGGGCGATCCGGTCCAGGTAGCGGCGCCGTTCGGGATGTTCGAGGTCGAGGATGGCGTCCAGCGGCCAGTGGAAGTGGTAGGCGATGTACGCGACTTCGTCGTACAGGTCGTCGGTCGCGTACGTCACGATTCCCCCAGGCGCTCACCCGCCAGGTCGACCGCGAACGCCGCTGCGCAGGACGGGCAGGTGACCTGGGCGCGGGTGTGGCCCTCGGCGTTGATCCGGCGGTAGAAGTCCTGGAGGAAGGCCAGGTCGGAGGCGAACATGTCCTCGATGACCCCGGCGTGCACGTCGGTGAGGGTGCCGAGCCTGACCACGACCCGGCCGAGCAGGACGACGGACAGGTAGGCGGGGTTCTCGCGCACCCGGTCGTCGCGCAGCGGCACGAGTTCGTCGCGTGCCGTGGACAGCCGCATCACGCCGGAGCGGTGCACCTGCCCGGAGCCGTCGACGTATCCGCGCGGCAGCTCGAAGGGGAACTCGGTGCGCAGCGACTCGGACCGGCCGGCCGCCTCGGCGGACGGGCCACCGTCCGCGTCCGGGCGGCCCGCGGCGCTCTGTTCTGCCTCGGCGACGGCCGAGGCGGTCATCTGACGGCGCATCAGTGCATCACTCGACATCCATGGACTCGTAGGTGATGACGACCTTCTCGGTCAGCACGCTGGTGTCGCCAGCCTTCAGGGAGCCGATCTCCAGGCTCTTGGGCCAGGCGTTGACCAGGGTGTACCGCTTGATGGCGGTGCCCTCGTAGTCGTAGACGATGATCGCGCCGCCCTTGCGGACCGAGCCCATCTTGCCGAACCGCGAATCCTTGATCCACTTCTCGAAGCTCTGGTCGGAGGTGAGGCCCCGGGTGAGGGTCACCTCGCCGGCCTTGGGGCGGCCGGGCAGCTTCTTGATCATGTATTTGCCGTCGGCGGTGTTCTGCTTCAGCTCGATGACGTCCTGTTCCATCTTCAGGCCGGTCACCTCGGTGATCTGCTTGATGACGACGCCGTCGAACTCCAGGCCGAAGGAGTGGCCCACCGAGGTGTCGAGGTCGGGAAGTGCCATGAGGGGCTACCTGCCTTCCGGGGTAGTCGGGGTCAGCGGTGGCGGGGTCGGCCGGTCACTCGTCGACGAGGCTGGTGCCGCCGGAGAACTGGGAGAGCCGGAAGATCACGAACTCGGCCGGCTTGACGGGCGCGATGCCGATCTCGCAGACCACCTGCCCGGCGTCGATGCCCTCGGCGGGGTTGGTCTCCCGGTCGCACTTCACGTAGAACGCCTCGTCCGGAGTGAGGCCGAACAGCGCGCCCCGACGCCACTCGTTGACCAGGAAGGCGGAGATCGTACGGCGGATCCGGGCCCACAGGGCGTCGTCGTTCGGCTCGAAGACCACCCACTGGGTGCCGATCAGGATCGACTCCTCCAGGTAGTTGAAGAGCCGGCGCACGTTCAGGTAGCGCCACGACGGGTCGGAGGACAGCGTCCTGGCACCCCACACCCGCACACCGCGGCCCGGGAAGGCCCGGATGCAGTTGACGCCGATCGGGTTGAGCAGGTCGTTCTCCGCCTTGGTCAGCTGGGTCGCCAGCTCCACCGCGCCGCGCACCACCTCGTTGGCCGGCGCCTTGTGCACCCCGCGGCTCTCGTCGCTGCGGGCCCAGACCCCGGCCATCGCCCCGCTCGGGGGCACGAACCGCGTCTGGCCGGTCGCGGGGTCGGCCACCTTGATCCACGGGTAGTACAGCGCCGCGTACTTGGAGTCGTACCCGGCGCCCGTCTGCCGCCAGTCCTTGACCTGCTGGGCGTTCAGCTCGGGAGGCGGGTCGATGATGGCCACCCGGTTCCCCATGAGCTCGCAGTGCGCGATCATCGCCAGCTGCACGGCCTTGACGCCCTCGGCGTCCAGCGCGCCCTGCTCGAAGGCGCTCATCAGGTCGGGGACGGCGAGCATGGTGACCTCGTCCACGGCCTCCAGGCCGGCGAAGCCGGTGCGGTCCGCGGAGTTGCCGACGTAACTCTCCGGGCTGATGGCGGCGGGCACCACGGCGGGTCCCGAGCCGGCGGGCGGCACGGCCACGGTCTGGTTGCCGGGGCGGGCCGCGGTCTGCCCGGCGGCCTCCTCGACGGTGATCAGCCGGGACTTCTCGCGGACGACGGTGACCACGTAGTTGCGCTGGCTGCGCTTGGCGGAGACGTCGAAGGTCTCCTCGGTGCTGTCACCGCGCCTGACGACCAAGGCGAACGCGTCCTCGCCCTCCGCGTCGGCCACCTCCACGCTCAGGCCGTCCCCGGACCCGTCCAGCGCGGCGACCTGGAAGCCGTCGAGCGCGACGCGCGGTCCGGCCGCCACGGCGGCCGCCTTCCCGCGCTGCTTGCCCGCGCCACGGGCCGGCGCGGGCGCCCCGGCGTCGGCCTGCTCGCCGCCCACGCGGACGACGTAGCAGGTGCCGCCGCCGTTCAGGAAGTAGCCGTAGACCGCGTGCGCGAGGTAGGCGCCGTCGACGAAGTCACCGAAGGTCTGGGTGAACTGGCTCCAGTTCGTCACCAGCGTGGGCGTGTTGAACGGCCCCTCGACCGCCAGCCCCACGAACGCGGCGACCGCGGTCCCCACGCCCTCGATGGGGCGCGACCCGGCCTCCACCTCTTCCACATAGACGCCCGGCGACAGGTACGACGGCATCGCGGATCCTCCCCCTGCAACATGATTGGCCGCCCCCAGCGTGGCGCGCGGGGCGCGCGCGGGTCATGACCTGCCGTTCCGCCCGGGGGGAAGGGGGGCATGCCCGATCGGGCAGGGGCCCGGCGCGTGGGGCAGGGTGGCCCCCCGGGCCCGGGTCACCGCACCGCCTTGGGCCGCGGCCGCAGCGCGTACAGCCGGGCGGCCTCCGCCCGCATCTCGGCTTCCATCCTCCGTTCGAGGGCGGCCAGTGCCCCCTGCTTGGCGTCCAGGTCCGTGATGTGCGCGAGACCCGGATGGGCCTTCAGCATCGGCCCCATGTCCGCCCAAGGGTGGTTGCTGCGGGCGATGTTCACGCTCTTGCGCAAGGCGACGAGATTGGGCTTGTACGCGACCAGGTCCTTCTTGTCCCGCTCGTCAAGGTCCAGGAACGTCAACTGCTCGGCGCGTCCGCCGCCGGGTGGCTCGTAGGCGAAGGTCAGCCGGACGATCCGGCTTCTCGGGAAGACGTGCTCCGGCTCGTTCGGGTCGGTGGTGAGCACGGTGCCCAGGAAGTCCGTGCCGAGCACCTTGTGGGGCTTGAGGACCTCGTCCCCGGACTTCTTCATGGCAGCGGACTTGTGGAGGCGGTTCGCGAGCTCGTTGTACGAGGCAACGCTCTCCTTCTTCTGCCGGTCCAGCGCGTCGCCCAGCCGTGTGGCCGTGATGTTCAGGGACCGGCCGTGGGCCACGAGCGTGGCCACGGCCTCGGCACGTTCGAGGATGAGCCCTTTGTACGCGCGCTCGGCCGCCGTTCGTTCGGGGCCCGCGGGCAGGCTTCGCTTGCGCTCGCCCGCCGCCTGGATCTGCGCGTTCAGCCGGTCGACCTCGCCCTGGACCTCGGACTTCTCAGCCGTCGCGACGGCAAGCTGTTGCTCGAACCGGGCCACTTCAGCGGCCAGTTCCGCGTTCCTGGCCTGCGCGGCGACGTCCGCATCCGTTATGACGTGCGCCTTCGGATTGATCTCGCCCTCGACCGCCCACTTCTTGCCGGACGGCACGGCTTCGAGGCGGACCAGCCCGTAACGGGCCTTGATGGCGGCGAGCACCGGGGCGAGCATCGCCTTGCCCACCGGACGTCCCGCCAGTTTGTTCGCCGCCGCCCTGGCCGCCGCCATGCCCTTGTCGAGTCGCTGCTGCTTGCCCTCCGGGGTGTCGTCGCCGCCCTGGGCCTTGGCCTTCAGCTTCGACAGAAGCTTCTTGCCCGCGGCGACGATCTTCGCGATGACCCAGTCGACCACCTTCATCACCGGGGCCTGGACCTTGGCCAGGATCGACTTGATCTTCTCGGAGATGCCGCCGAGGCCCAGCAGGCTGGCGAGGAAGTCCAGCACCACCGGGACGGCCTTGGCGAGGCTGTTCTCGATCAGGGCCGGGACGCCTCCGCCGCCGCCGGCGGCGATGCCCTCGACCGAGTCGAGAACCGAGTCCACGAAGCTCTTGATCTGGGGGCGCGGTTGACGAAGAACATCACCACGTCGTAGATCGCCTTGCACGCGCGGACGAAGGCCGACGCGGGGTTGAGCAGGCTCACGATCCACGTGATGCCGGCCGTGACGATCTTCTCGGTGATGAAGTCCTGGATCGCGCCGAGCACCGTGTCCTTGATGTCGGACAGCTTCTCGACGATCCACCGCCACAGGCCGCCGACGCCCTCGGTGACGAGGATCCGGACCATGTCGAAGGTCGACTCCAGGGCCTTCATGGCCGGTTCGCCGATCGCCGTCACCACCCGGGTGCGGATGTTGTTCCAGGTGAGGCCGAGGATCGACAGCACCAGCTTGACGATGCCCTTGGCATCGAACGTCTCCGGGATCTCGATGCCGCCCGCCGAGAGCTGCCCGAAGAGCCACTGCTTCAGGCCGTTCTTCAGGTGGTCGCCGATCCGCTCGGCGAAGCCCGTCACGCCCGCCTTGACCGCGTTCACGAGGTTGCCGAGGAACTCGACCGGCCGGGCGATGATCTTGTCGATCGCGCCGGCGGCCCGGGCCAGCACCCCCAGCAGCATGTCCTTGAGCTGGAGTACGGTCCTGGCGGTCTCGGCGATCGCGTCCTCGGCCTTGCTGAGCAGCCCCTTGTTCTCGGCCTGGAGGGACGTGATCTCCTCGTCCAGCTCCTTGCGCGCCGCGCTGTAGCGCTGGGCGAGGTCCTGGACCATGCCCTGGGACTTCTCCGTGACGGAGGAGTCGAGCCGGTCGAAGTCGCCGCCGATGGACTGCGCGGCCTGATCGGCGAACTGCCGCAGCTGCGGCGGCTGCCGGGCGACGATCGCGGCGACGTCCTCCCGTCCCTTGGCGATCCGCAGGGTCGCCTCGCCGAGCCGCCGGCCGATGAGGTCGGCGATGTCGGAGACGACCTTCTGCATGTCGCGCTCGTAGAGCCGCTTCGACTCCACGAAGATCTGGTCGGCCTCGGGAGGCAGGTCCGTCACCAGGTCCGCGACCCAGCGGGCGGCTCCGTCGAGACCGGAGTACCGCGCGTCCTTGTAGCGCTCCATGCGTGCCCGGTGGTCGGCGGTGAAGGCGTCCTTGGCGCGCTTCTGACCGGTGTCGAACGCGGTCTCGACCTCGCCGTCGAGGGCCCCCAGGATCCGCTCGGTGTCCGTCTTCGTCGTGTCGAAGACGGCCTTGATCTCCGTCGTCACCGCGGCCCGCGCCTGCTCCTCCCGGCTCTTGGCCGCGTTCTGGCCGCCCGCCGCCCGCGAGGTGGCACCGGCGTGGGCACCCGCCATCTGCTGCGCGCCCGCCGCCCCGACGGCACCGGCCTGTGCCTGTTCGGCGGCGACCCGCGCCTGTTCCGCGGCCCGGTACTGCGCGGGCGCGGTGGCGGCGTGCGCATCCGCTTCGCGCTTGGCGTCCAGGGCCGCGGTGAACTGCGGTTCGTTGGAGTGCGCGAGCTGATCGGGCGTCAGTTGCGCCTCGTTCATCTGCGCGTCGGTCCGCTGCGGTCCGGTCGAGAGATCGGTCTGCTCCGCGGGCGCGGGCGCCACGGCCGCCGCCTTGGCGTCGGGGGGCGCCGACGCGGGCGGGGCGGGCTGCGGCGGCAGCGGGGTGACGGGCTTCTCCACCGCCTTCGACGGGTCGGGCGCGGCGGCGGTCTTCTCGGTGATGTCCTTGGCCGAGTTCTGCCTGCCCGCGGTGACCTGGCCCGCCACCTGCTCCTTCACGGCATCGGCCTTGCCGGACGTGGCGAACTTGTCGGCGTCGTCGAGGGTCTTGGGGGCCTGGGCGGCGATCGCCTGGTTCACAGCGGCGACGAACGCGGCCTTGTCGAAGGGCGCGGGCTTCGCGGTCCCCATCTCGGCGACGTGGGCGGCCTTGGCCTGTGCCTCCTTGTCGTCGGGGGGCGCCGACGCGGCGTCCTGCGCGGCCTTGGCGGCGGACTTCCCCGTGGGATGGCGTGTCAGCGCCGCCTTCGTCCGGCCGACGTCGTCGGCCACGCCCCGGAACCGCGGGTCCTGCGTGGGCGCGAGCCCGGGCGGTGCGACGGGCAGCGCGGAGACACCGCCCGGGTCCAACCGCTGCACGGCCGCGGTCGCCGTGCGCTGCGCCACCAGCCGTGCGACCGCGGCGTTGCCGGCCCGCCCCTGCAGACGCTGGAGGGCCCTCGCGTCGGCGCCGCGCGCGGGCGCGCCGGGGGCGGCGGCCGGATCGCCCGGGCGCCGCGCAGGGGCAGGGGCGCGTCCGGCGGGTTCCTCCCCCGGTGATCTCTCGGGCACGGCCTTCACCTGGTCACCCCCCGTCGTTCGCGCCGCGGCGTCACTGGTCCGCACCCTTTGGACCGGAGCTCTCCTCGGTGGCCTCGATGACGTGCGCCACCAGGGGTTTGTCGCTCACCGGCAGGGCGACCGCGCCCGCGAAGGCGCTGCTCCAGTCGGCGGGCAGGGGCCCGGGGTCCCGTCCGCGCAGGCGCAGCGCGTTCGGGAGCAGGCCGCCGCTGAAGCCGAGGAACGTCCTGGCGCTGAGCGCCGTGAGAATGCGCGGGTCGTCGGTGCGCCGCGGCACGTGCGCCGCCTGCCTGCGCACGACGTGGAAGAGGTCGGGCGGGGCGGCGCTGTCCCAGTCCTTCCAGGTCGTCCCGCCCCAGTGCACGCAGTGGGCGACGAAGACGACGAGGTCGACCGGCCAGTTCCGCACCACCTGGTCGGGCACGGCGGCGGCGCCGCCCGCGGAGCGCATCGCCTGCCACTCCGCTTCCATCCACTGCCGCCGCGAGGCGGGATCGCCCGCGGTGTCGAGGAACGTGCCGATGAGACCCACGTCCTTGGACAGGACGTCGAGTGCCGCGGCGCCGGACGCGACGCTGCGGGTGTCCGGATCGACGACGTACCACTGGTTGTTCTCGTAGATCAGCCCGGCGTTCCGGAGCACCGGGAGCACGTCGGAGCCGGACCGGGCCAGGTTGTCCATGACGCGGCGGAGCAGGCCCGTCGCCGCGAAGCCTGGACCGAAACTGAACTTGGCGGAGTCCCAGGTGTTCACCGACGCCTGGGTCCCCTCACCGACGCCCAGTTCCCTCCACAGCGCCTCGTTGACCGCCTTGCGGCGCGGGTCGGGGGCGTCCAGCCCGGCGGGCCGGTCCCCCTTGTGCGAGGGCCCGACGTAGACGAATCCGCCCGGCACGCGGTCGGCCGGCCGCGCCTTGACGGCGCGCAGCAGGTACTGCCCGGCCAAGGCCCTGTTGCGGCGGATGGCGTCGTAGAGGGCGGTGTAGTAGCGGGGATCGCTCAGCACGGGATCGGGCGTACGGTCCGGATCGGGCAGCAGCACCGCCGGCCGGGCCTGCGGGCCGATGATCCGCGGCCAGTCGGGCACGTCGTGCATGGCCCTCAACTCGACGGCCTGATCGGCCGGTACGTCCGCGGTGGGCTGCGGGGACCGGCCCTCGACCACGTCGAGCGCCGCCATGAGCCGCGCATTCGCCGTGAAGGGGGCGGCACTTGTGACAGCGGCGTACGCACCGGCGTCGAGCTTGAGCATGCGGAGCGTGTCGACCATGCCGCGGACCCACAGCATGCCCAGCGAGAGGGCGATCCGCTCCACGTCCCCGGAGAGGAGCAGGTCCCGCAGGGCGTTGGCCATGCTCACCGGGTCACCGGTCCACTCCACGTGCCGCACCGGCGCCTGCGACACCACGCCGGAGGTGCTGTTCGTGTCCCGCTGCACGGCGAGGCCGCCGTCCGGGCCCGCGGTGGCAGCCGTGCGCCGCGTCACCAGGCCCGAGACCGCCGCGTTGCCGGCCCGGCCCTGCAACCGCTGGAGGGACCGCGGGTCGACGGCGCGCACGACCGTGCCGGAGGGAGTCTCCGGCGCGGCCCGGCGCCGTACGGGTGCGGCGGCGCGGGCGGTGGAGTCCTCCGCCGGGGGCCGCTCGGACCTGGCCTTCAAGGGTCTCCCCTTCGCTGGGGTCGGCGGGAACCGGGCGACGGCGGGCGGAACGTCATTCCGCCGGCGTCTCCTCCTCCGCGGTCTCCTCGGTCCGCTGCACGAACAGACCCTGCAGCGACTCCTCTTCCCGCTCCTCGGCCTCCCGCTGCACCGCGGGTGCCGCCGGCGCGGGCTGAGCCATCACACGGTCGGCGTTGGCCGCCGCCTCCCGCTCGAAGCGGTCGGACGGATCGCTGACGCGGATGCCGCCGGCCGTCTCCGTGCCGTCCACCGGCCCGGAGCGCTGCTGGACCACATGGGTCAGCTCGTGCGCGAGCGTGGTGCGGCCCTGGTGCGACGCGGGGTCGTAGGCGTCGCGCTGGAAGACGACGTGGGAACCGACCATGTAGGCGTGGGCGTTGACCGCCCGCGCCGAGTCGTGCGCCGCGGCGTCCGTGTGGACGCGGACGTCGCCGAAGTCGTGGCCGAGCCGCGCCTCCATGTCGCCGCGCACCTCGGGGTCGAGGGGCCGGCCGCCGGAGCCGATGACGTCGTGCACGGGAGAGGGTTCGTCGGCCTGCCGGTCGTCGAGGGCGGCGCCCACCGCGCTGTTGCCCAGCGACCGCTGCAGCCGCAGGAGTCCGGACGCGCCGAGTACGTCGGCCCGCCCGCCGGCCGCCGCCTTCAGCAGCAGCGGGTCCGGGGCCGCGCCGGACGCGGCGTCGGTCTTGAGGCGTGACCCGGTGGCGAGTTCGCCGTCGTGCTCGTGCTCGTGCATCTGTCCCCCAGCCCGATGGCGCGCTGCGCGTTCCGCGGCGGGCGGCGCCCGCGACCCACGGTCCCACCGGCGGCGGCCCGGCCCCAAGGGCGCGGGGTGCGTACCGCGGGCACCGCTCCCTGCCCCTTCGGGCAGGCCGTCACCGCGTCAGTTCCAGGTACGGCCCGAACTCGCTGGGCAGGCAGAGCCGTCCGAGCTTGCGGTACTCGCGTGCGACCGCCGCCACCAGTTCGGCCATGCCCACCGGCCGCCCCGCCTCGACGGCGAGATACGCGGCCGTGACCGCCGCGGAGCGGATGTCGCCGCCCGCGAGCTCGAACGACCGGCCGCAGAAGGCGAGGTCGAGGTCGTCGCCGCGCGGCACGGCGCGGCCCAGGCAGCGGTCCCACAGGGCCTCGCGCTGTGCGGCCTCGGGCAGCGGGAAGTCGACCACGAGGTCGAGGCGCCGGGTGAACGCCTCGTCCAGGTTGGCCCGCAGGTTGGTGGCGAGGACCGCCAGCCCGTCGAAGCTCTCCATCCGCTGGAGCAGGTAGGCGCTCTCGACGTTGGCATAGCGGTCGTGCGCGTCCTTGACCTCCGAACGCTTGCCGAACACCGCGTCGGCCTCGTCGAAGAGCAGCACCGCGTTCACGCCCGCCGCCTCCGTGAAGATCCGCTCCAGGTTCTTCTCGGTCTCGCCCACGTACTTGTCGACGACCGTGGCGAGGTCGACGGTGTAGAGGTCCAGGCCCAGCGCCCCGGCGATGACCTCGGCCGACATCGTCTTGCCGGTGCCGGAGTCGCCGGCGAACAGCGCCATGACGCCGCGGCCCCGGCCGCCGCCGGGCCGCATGTTCCAGTCGCCGAGGACGCGGTCGCGGTGCCGGGCGCGGGCGGCCAGTTCCCGCAGCTGGCCGAGCACGGGGGGCGGCAGGACCAGGTCGTCCCAGCCGACGCCGGGTTCGATGCGGCGGGCCAGCCGCTCCAGGCCCGAGGTGTTCTGCGCGCGGGCGCCGTACAGCAGGTGGGCGTCGGTGAGGGGGCCGCCGGACAGCAGCGCCTGCTGATGGGCGGTGCGGGCGGCGCGTTCGACCTGTTCCGGGGTGAGGTGGAAGGCCGCGGCGGCGTCGTGGCGTACCGCGGCCGGCACTTCGGCGCCGTCCGGCTGCCGGGGGGCGGTACGGGCCAGTGCCACCCGCCACAGCGCGGACCGCTCGTCGGCCCCGATGCGCTCCACGTCGGCGAGCAGCGGTGCCCGGTCCGCCCACGCGGGGTCCCAGGAGGCCTTGCCCGCGAGCACGACGGGGACGGGGAGAGCGGCCAGCGTCCGCAGCAGTTCCGGCCGTTCGGCGAGCGCTTCCACGGGAGAGGCGACCAGCCCCGCGCCACCGAGCCCGGCCTCCCGGCCCGCGGTGGCGACCGCCTCCGCGGGGTCGGCACGCCGGGCCAGCCGTCCCAGGTCCAGTCCGAGGGCCCGCCGCCCGGCGGCCGCCAGCGCGTCGGCGGCGACCGAACGCGCGGAGCCGCCCGCGGGCTCGCGCAGGTACACCGGTCCGACGCCGCGGCGCAGCGCGACGGCGACCCGGTCCGCGAGCCCGGTCGGCAGGATGCCGGAGGTCAGCGGGACGAGAAGGTCGAGCAGGGCCGGGTCAGGGCTGTCGTCGCCCAGGAGGTGCGCGGTCACCCGGTCCGGCACGCGCAACGCCCGGCTCAGCAGGGGACGTTCGGGCTCCTCCACCACCAGCAGGCCGCGGGCGGCCAGCGGCGCGCCGGCCGACAGCCGCGCCCGGGCCCCGGCGGACGCGGCGGGCGTCCCGCACAGCGCGAGGGCGAGGCCCGCGGTGGGGCGGCGGCGGGTGACGTCGTCGTTGAGATAGCCGTACAACTGCTCGTAGCGGCGGTCGAGATCGGGCGCGAGGGCGACCAGCAGCAGTTCGGTGTCGAGCGGGAGCAGCCCGAAGTCCTGTTCCAGGCCGTCCAGGCGCAGCGGGGCACCCTCTGCCCGCGCCTGCGCGGCCCGGGCCGCGAGTTCCGCCGCGCGCACCGCGTCCACCGGGTCGGGCCCGGGCACGGCCGCGGGTTCGTCGAGCAGGCGGCGGACCGCGTCGTCGGACAGGTAGATCCCCCGGAACGGGTCGTCGGGTTCCGGGTCGCCCGCCCGCCGTGCGTCGACGGCCCTGCGGACGCGTTCCTCGACCAGCGCGAGCCGGCCCATGAGGTGGGCGAGGCCGGGGTCGGCGGTGGTGCCGTCGGTCGCGGTGTTCATCGGTTCCTCCGGCGCGGTGCCGGTCCGGGCCGGTCGCCCGGCGCGGTCCGCTCCACCCGCGGTGCTTCCGCCAAGTCGACGTGCAGCCCCTCCTCGACGGGCGGCCCCGCCGTGTAGACCGGCGCGACCGTCACCGGCGCGCTGACCACCAGGTCCAGCGACGGTTTCAGCTCGCCGCCGAGGGCGGTCCACACGTCGGCGAACGCCCGGTCCTCCGGCGGCGGGAGGGCGACCGTCACCGGCACCGGCAGCCCGATGGCGGACAGTTCGGGTCCGAGATCGGTCGCCTTCAGTGCCTCGTGCCGCAGGAAGCACCGCAACAGGGAGGACAGCAGCCGGTGTTCGTCCTCCGGTCGCTGCGTCCAGGCGCTGATCAGGTAGGAGAGCTTGAAGTAGCGCGGCGGGAGCGTCCGGGCGACGACCGTGCCCTGCTCGTCGTACACGTTCCGCCGGCCCCGCGCGCGCTGCCGCATGTCCTCGCGGATGTCGTAGAGGTAGAGGTTGACGGTCGGGGCGTTGCGGCGGGCGGCCCAGTCGCGGGTGGGCGCGTCGAAGACCACGTCCACGCCGGGCCCGCCGACCTCGGCCCGTACGAGGTCGCGCAGGGCGTCGTCCACTTCGTGGATCATCGGAGCGTCACCGCCGGGTCACCTGCGCCATGTGAAGTCGGACGGCTGGAGCACACCGGGCACCACGAGGTACGGGGTGCGCACCGGCCCGAAGCGCGGTACGGACGCGCTGTCGGAGGTCAGCAACTCCCGCGGCCCGAGGGCGTCCTGGACGAGCACGAGCATCGACGCGGTGAAGGTGCCGTCCGCTCCGGCCCGCACCGGCGCGGCGGCGACCGTCACCCCGTTGCTCCACCGCAGCCGCAGCACCGCGCCGGGCGGGAAGTGCGTGCCGCGCGCGAGGGCGACCGCCCCCGGCGGCCCGACGGTGGGGATGAGCCGCACCTGCGGGGCGAGGACGGTGAGCGGTGCGGTGGCCGTGTCGTTGCCGCGGTCGCTGTCGCTGCCGGTGGTGGTGAGGTTGGCCGTGACCTGCCCGGCGAGCGCGTCCGGAGCGGTCAGCGGCAGCGACACCGTCGCCGACGCCCCCGGGGCGAGGTCGGTCACGGGGCATCCCGCCGCGGTGGCGCAGGTGCCGGTGGCCGCCGTGGCGCCCGGCGGCAGGACGACGACCAGCGTCAGGCCGGTGGCCTTCGCCTTGCCCGGGTTGCTGATGGTGACCTTCGCGGTGGCGCCGGGTCCGCCGGTCCACACCGTGCCGGGGGTGACGGCGAGGGCGACCGCGGGGTCGGCCGGTCCGGGGCCCGCGGGCGGCGTCACCGGGGGCGTCGTGACGGGCGGTGTGGTGACAGGCGGCGTGCTGACCGGGCGGTCCTCGACCGTGATCGGGGCCGTCGCGGTGTTGTTGGACCGGTCGGCGTCCTCGGAGGCCGAGGTGACGGTGCCGACGACGTTGCCGCTGAGCGGGTGCGCCGCGCTGACCTGGCGGGTGACGGTGACGGTCCCGCCGGGTTCGAGGTCGCCCAGCGCACAGCCGCCGGCCGGGCAGGCCGGGGTCGCGCTGCCCACCGTGAGCCCGGTGGGCAGCGTGGGTTGCAGCAGCACGGCCCGGGCGGTGCCCTCGCCGCGGTTCGTCACCGTGTAGACGACGGTCGCCGGGGCGCCGGTCGGCACCTTGGGCGGAGTGACGGTGACGGTGACCGCGGGGTCGCCCGGCAGGGGCGGCGGGTCGTTGACGACGACGGTCACGGCGGCCGTGTTGTCCGCCGGCTGATGGTCGATCAGATCGCTCACGGCGCGCCCGGACACGGTGTACGCGCCCGGCGCGGCGGCCCGCACGGGGATCCGGATGTCCGCCGTGCCTGCGACCGGGAGCAGGCCGAGGTCGCAGTGGAGGGCGGAGCAGGTGCCCTGGGACGGGACCGGGTCCCCCACGGCCACCAGTCCCGGGGGCAGCGTGACGTCCGCCCGGGTGCCGGGGGCGTGGGCGATGCCGCCGTTGACGACGTGCAGCGTCACGACCGCGGTGGTGCCGGTCAGCACGGCCTCGGCGGGCCCGGTCATGGTCACCGACAGGTCGGCACTGGCCTGCCAGGTGGGCCGGCTCTCCTCGCGGTAGAGCCTGCTGGGCAGGATGTCGCCCTGGCCGGTGGCCGGGTCGACGACGGCGATGCGGCGGTTCCGCACCCCGTCCCAGCCGGTCGTCTCGACGTCGATGGCGAGCCGGGAGCCGGTCGGCGACCATGCCGCGCCGTCGGGGCGGACGAAGGGCGCGTCCTCGGCCGCCGGGGCGATCGCCGTGGGGCACGTCGCCGTGGACGGCACCACGCCGCGGCAGGCGCCGCCGTCACCGCGCATCAACTGGACCGCGCTGTGCGGGTCGCCCTCGGAGTCGTCGGGACCGCTCCGGGTGAACGCGATGCCGCTGCCGCCGGGGTCGTAGGCGGGCCGCTGGTCGAGCACGTCGCACGGGCCGTCGCCGCACAGGGCGGCCGTCAGGTCCTTCTGCGGGGCGCCCGCCGCCTCCGCCGGCGCGGTCCAGATGTGCCGGGGCAGGGTGTCGGGGGCGATCCGCGCCGCGGCGGCGACCGCGACCCTGGGGCCGGGGTCCACCGGCGGCGGATCGGGGCTCGGCTCCGGGTCGGGGCTCGCGTCGGGGCTGGGGTCGGGGCTGGGGTCCGGGCTCGGGCTGGACGGGATCTGCGTGCACTGGTGGTACCGGGAGAACGCCAGCGTCGTCCCGTCCGGCGACCAGCTCGGATCGCGGTCGTCCGTGCTGCACGTGGTTCCCTCGGGGGTCTGCGGTGCGCCGACCGTGTACAGCAGCCGTGCGTCGGCGGGACCCGCGGACACGTCGACGACGGAGACGACGGCGTCCCGGTCGGTCTCGCCGACGCCCCGCCAGTGGGTGACGGCCAGCTTCGTGCCGTCGGGCGACCAGGCGACCCGGCCGAACTCCTCGAAGGGGTCCAGACCGTCGTAGTGGAGCGGCACCGCGTCGGCGAGCGCGTCCGAGGGGCCGATCATCACCCGTTTCACATCACTGCGGACGGCGACGAAGACCGAGTCGAGGAAGGCCAGCCGCCTGCCGTCCGGGGAGTACACCGGGTCGGAGAGGTCGTTCTCGCGATCGCGCGCCGCCCGCAGCTCCAGCCGGTCGACGGGTGTGCGCGAGCGGACGCTCTCGATGTCGACCTGCTCCGGGTCCGACCGGCCGACGAGCACCGAGAGCGGGCCGTCCGCCGCCCGGTACCAGGTCAGGGACTCGGCGGTGCCGAACGCCCCGCCGTCGTCGTCGCCGACGAGCCGCACGCAGTCCGGGGCGGAGCACGGCACGGCGGGGTCGACGAGGTACGCGTCCCCGGAGAGGAAGGCCAGGCGCTTGCCGTCGGGCGACCAGGCGACCCCGCGCCGGTCCTGGGAGTAGGTGCTGCCCCGGGCGACGACGACCGGAGTGCCGCCGCCGGCCGCGGGCACCAGGGTCAGCTCCTGCGTGCGGCCGCCGGACACTCCGACGAACGCGATGCGGTCCTGGCCGCCTGCCGGTTCCCAGGCGGGCCGGTACGCCGCGGTCTCCGCCGGGCTGACCCGGACGGGACTGCCGCCGGCGACGGGTACGCGGTACACCGCGTCGTCGTGGCCGTACGCGAGCCGGGTGCCGTCGGGCGACCAGTCGGGTGCGCCGCCGTCGGCGACCTTCCGCAGCCCCGATCCGTCGGCGCGCACGACCCACACCTCGGACGCCGGGTCGATGTCGCCCGTGCCGCGGTCCGCGTTGTCGCAGCGGTCCGCCGACTCGATGCCGTCGTCGTCCTCGCCCACCGGGAACGAACCGAAGGCGATCCACTGCCCGTCGGGCGACAGTTTTGGATCCGTCAGCCGCCAACCGGGCCGCAGCAGCACAGGCGTCACGGGGCCTTCGCCCTTGCGCCGGTAGATGCCCTCGCCGTCGCCCACGCGGTCGCTGACGAACACGACGTCGTCGCCGCGCGCGGCGGCCTGGCAGTCGTCGGCGGCCGATCCCTGCCCGAGCAGCGGGGCGACCGGGCCGTAGGTGACGGCCGCGCGGCCGATCCCGCCGCACGGCCCGTCGCCGTCGCAGCCGTCCCCGGTGACCGTGGGCAGCCCGACGACCTGGAGGCTGCGGTGCTCGCCCTCGCCGCGGTAGGCGATCCGGCCCGGATCGGCGGACGCGGGCGGCGGATCGGCCGAGGCGACGTGCGAGCCGCCGGAGACCGCGGAGACGGCGACCAGCAGCGAGGCGATGAGGGCGCCGGTGGCCACGAGCGCGAGAACCCAACCGGGCCCGCGGCGGCGCACGGCGCGGCGGGCGCGCGGCACCGCCCTGCCGCGGTCGCCCCGCACGGTGGCAGCAGCACCGGACACAGCCCGCCGGGCCCCTGGGATGAACACACCTCGTCGCACCACGTCGCCCGGTCGTTTCCCCCTCGCCCACCGGTGTGCGGTGCGCCGGCGCCCGGACAGACCTCCTCAGTCACACCCTCGCGCCAGGACGCCTCCGCCATCAGCCGGAGACGGGCAGCGCTTCGGGTACCGGCCGGTGCCCCAAGGGGCACCGGCACCCTCCCGCCCCGCCCGGCGGTCCGTCAGATGAAGCCCATCCGCATCGCGTAGGCCACCGCGTGGGAGCGATTGCGCAGCTGGAGGCGGGTGGTGACGTCGTGCAGGATGTTCTTCACCGTCCGTTCGGAGAAGGCCAGGGTGCGGGCGATCTCCGCGGTGTCCTTGCCCTCCGAGACCAGCCGCAGCACGTCGATCTCGCGCTGCGCGAGTCCGGTGAACGCCAGCCCGCGCGGGTCGAGAACCTGCCGCTGGAGCCGGCCCACCTGGTCGAGGAGGCGGCCCAGCAGATCGGCCGGCACGCTGCCCTCGCCCCGCGCGACCGCGGTGATCGCGTCCGCGAGCCGCTGGGCGGAGGCGTCCGCGCGGCGCACCACGCCGACCACGCCGCACTCGACCGCGGCCACCAGGCCGGTGTCGTCCAGCTCGGTCGCGACGAGGACGGTGCGCCCCTCGCCGCCGCGCTGCAGGCGCCGCAGCGCCTGGAGTTCGGGTTCCCCGACCCGGTCGGCCGCGAACACCGCGACAACCTTGTCGGTGCCGTCGTCCTCGCTCTCCGCGAGCAGACGCAGTTCGTGGCGGGTCCGCAGCTGGCCGGCCAGCCCCGCCTGCGTGATCGGATCCTGCGCGGTCAGCCGGACCGGAATCCGCTCGGTGCCGCTGCCCCCCTGGTACTGCATGGCTCCCCCTTGATGCCCTTCGAGCTGTGCTCTCCCCTGCGGACGCACGGGACCCGAGCGGTGGTCCCGGCCTCGCGTCCGGTCCCGCCGGCTCGCCGGGAGCAGCCCAATGCCCCCGGCCCGCACTTCCATTCGAGGGCCAGTGAACACGGGGGCAGTCAGCAGGCACTCCACAGGGACTCAACGGGCAGCGGAGCCTGCCCTCGGAGGTGTCCGTACGGGGCGGTGCACAGAAGGGGAGGTCTCTAGGTTCGTGCCATGACCACATCTGCTCATCTGGACGCGGCCCCCGTCCCGGTGCTCCCGGGCGAGGAGGCCAGGATCACGCTGGAGCTGCGCAACACCGGCTCCATCGTCGAGGCGTACGGCTTCGAGGTCCTGGGGCCCGCCGCCGGATGGACGGAGGTCGAGCCGGTCACGATCTCCCTCTACCCCGACACCGCCGGCCAGGTCACGCTGGTCGCGCGGCCGCCGCGCGACTCCTCGGTGCCCCCGGGCGACCTGACGTTCGGCGTGCGCGTGCTGCCGCAGGAGCGGCCGGAGACGGCCACCGTCCCCGAGGGCGTCCTGCGCATCCTGCCGTACGAGCAGGTGACCGCCGAGATGACGCCGACGATGGCCCAGGGCCGCGGCCGGGCCCGCTACCGGATAGCCGTCGACAACCGGGGCAACCACCCGGTGGCCGTCTCCTTCGCCGGCACCGACCGCTCGCAGGCGCTGCGGTTCGGCCTCCCGTCCGCGCCCGTCGTGGTCGAGCCGGGCCGTGCGGCCTTCGTGCAGATGCCCGTACGGCCCAAGCGCACCCTGTGGCGTGGCGTCGCCGTACCGCACTCCTTCCAGGTGACGGCGGTCCCGAAGGCGCCCGGCGACGACGCGTCGGCGACGGCCGCCGGGCCCGTCGTCCTCGACGGCACCTACGTCCAGCAACCGGTGCTCAGCAGCGGGCTGGTGCGGGCCGCCGCGGCGGTGGTCGTGCTGGCGGGCGTCCTCCTCGGCGTCTGGTACGGGCTGCTGCGCCCCGCCGTGCGGAGCGCCGCGAAGGAGGCGGTGAAGGTCCCGGTGGAGGCGGCGGCCTCGCAGGCGGCGGACGCGAACAAGAAGGCCGACGACGCGAAGGCCGCGGCACGGGGCGCCGAGCGGGCGGTCGAGTCGACGGGCGGGTCCTCACGTCCTGTCAGGCCCGGCGAAGGGGTCGTGCCGCCCGCGGACGCCACGCTCTTCTCCACCCGCCTGACCGCCGCCGGCTCGGCGGGCGGCACCGGCGCGGACACCTACACCGTGCCGGCCGGCAAGACGCTGCGCCTCACCGACCTCGTCCTGGAGAACCCGCAGGGCGACTCGGGCGTCGTCACCATCACCGTCGGCGGCAAGACCCTGCTCGCCCCGGCCCTGGAGAACTTCCGCGAGCAGGACTTCCACTGGGCCTCGGCGATCCTGGTGCCGGAGAAGCAGAAGGTCACCGTGACGGTCGCCTGCCGCAAACCCGGCACGCCGCCCGACACCACCCCGGCCCCGACGGCGTGCGACGCCGCGGCGCTGATCAGCGGGACGCTGGAGTAGGCGGCGGTCGCACGCGCCACCGGGGCGCCGCGGGGACCTGACCCCCGCGGCGCCCCGGCCGTGTCACGGCCGCATGGGCCGCCCGGCCCCGTCGGGTTGCCCCTTCGGCCCATGCCCGGGACGGAGCCGTCGCCCACAGTGGAGGGATGCACCGCCCCCGGGCGGGCAGGTGGGCGTCGTGGCCGACGGCACGCGTGGCCGCGGCCCGGGCGGAGCGTTTGTGACCGGCGCCTCGCGCACGACGGGCCGCACCGGCGCCTCCCGACCGCCGCGCCGCGTACGGGCCGGCCTCGCGCGTTCCGCGTGCGTCCCGGTCTGACGGAGGGAGTCACGACATGAAGGCTTGGGTCTTCCAGGGGCCGGGTCAGGCGGCCTGGCAGGACGTGCCCGACCCCCGGCTCATGGACGCGGCGGACGCGATCGTCCGCGTCGACACCGCCGGTGTCTGCGGCACCGACCTGCACATCATGCGCGGCGAGGTGCCCGACGTCCCCGCGGGGACGGTGCTGGGCCACGAGGCCGTCGGCGAGGTCGTCGAGACGGGCTCCGCGGTGCGCACCGTACGTCCCGGGGACCGTGTCCTGGTCTCCTGCGTCAGCGGCTGCGGCCACTGCCGCTACTGCCGCGAGCAGGCGTACGGGCAGTGCCGCGGGGGCGGCGGCTGGACGCTGGGGCACCTGATCGACGGCACGCAAGCCGAGTACGTGCGCGTCCCGTTCGCGGACACCGGTCTGCACCCGCTGTCGCACGTGGTGAGCAGCGAGGTCGCCGTGCTGCTGGCGGACATCTTCCCCACCGGTTACGAGGTGGGTGTCCTCAACGGCGAGGTGCGCCCCGGGGACACCGTCGTCGTGGTCGGCAGCGGCCCCGTGGGCCTGGCCGCCATCGCCACCGCCCATCTGTTCGCCCCGCACGCCGTCATCGCCGTCGACCTCGTGCCGGCCCGGCTGGACGCCGCCAAGCACTTGGGCGCCGACGCCGTGGTCCGCGCCGACGAGGGGCCCGAGCAGCTGGTCGACGACCTCACCGACGGGCTCGGCGCCGACGTGGTGATCGAGGCGGCCGGCACACCGGAGAGCTTCGGGCTGTGCACGCGCATGGTGCGGCCCGGCGGCCACGTCGCCAATGTCGGCGTGCACGGGCGGCCGGTCACCCTCCACCTGGAGGACCTGTGGAGCCGGAACATCACCCTCACCACCGGTCTGGTCGACACGTACTCCACCCCCACCCTGCTGCGGATGGTGGAGGCGGGCCGGCTGCCCGCCGCGTCCCTGGTGACGCACGCCTTCGAGATGCAGGACGCGGCCGCGGCGTACGACGTCTTCTCCTCGGCGACCGACACCGGAGCCCTGAAGGTCGTCCTGGGCGGACCGCACCACGACGTCGTCGCGATCCCCGCCTGATCCCCGGCCCGCGCACGTTCCGCCGTTCGTTCCGACCGCGCCCGCGACCGACGAAGGAGACCGCCGTGACCATCACCACGAGGGGCCTGCTGGGCGCGCTGCCGCCGGAGGCACGCGACCTCCTGACGGAACTCGGCCACGAGGTGTCCTTCCCGGCGGGGACGCGGATCTTCGAGGAGGGCCGCCGGGCCGACCGCTTCTGGGTGATCAGCGCCGGGTCGGTCGCGCTCGACCTGCACGTGCCCGGCCGCCGGGCGGCCCAGGTGGAGACACTGGGCCCCGGCGACCTGCTCGGCTGCTCCTGGCTGTTCGCGCCCTACACCTGGCACCTGGGGGCGCAGTCCCGCAACCTCGTCACCGCCGAGGAGTACGACGCGGGGGCCGTGCGGGCGCTGTGCGAGGCGGACCCGGCCCTCGGGTACGCCGTCGCCCGCCGCGTCGCGGAGATCGTCACGCACCGGCTCCAGGGCACCCGCACCCGCCTGCTCGACCTCTATGGGCCCCAGGGCAGCGGTGGCGGGCGGTGACCCGTTCGGCGCTATGACGGCCGGCGCCGATCGGCGACGATCGGGGGGACGGCCGGGCACGCGAGACGGCAGCCGGGAGGGCGTATGACCGAGGTGCGGGAGTTCTCACCGCGGGCGCCGATCAGGGTCTTCCTGGTCGACGACCACGAGGTGGTCCGGCGGGGCCTCCACGACCTGATCGACGCCGAGACCGACATGGAGGTGGTCGGCGAGGCGGGCTCGGTCGACCACGCCGTGGCCCGCGGCCCGGCGCTGCGCCCCCATGTGGCCATCCTGGACGTGCGGCTCCCCGACGGCGACGGCATCACGGTCTGCCGGGAACTGCGCTCCGTGATGCCCGGCCTGGCCTGCCTGATGCTGACCTCGTTCGACGACGACGACGCGCTGCTGGACGCGATCATGGCCGGTGCCGCCGGCTACGTCCTGAAGCAGATCAAGGGGTCCGACCTGCTGGCGGCGGTGCGTACGGTGGCCTCCGGCCAGTCGATGCTGGACCCGGCGACGACGGCCCGGCTGATGGAGAGCCTCCGCGCCCACGACGAGCCGTCCCCGGCCCCGCACGACGACGCGCTGGCGGCGCTCTCGCCGCGGGAGCTGGAGATCCTGGACCTGGTCGGCGAGGGCCTGACCAACCGCGAGATCGCGCAGCGGCTCTTCGTGTCCGAGAAGACCGTGAAGAACCACATCTCGCGGCTCCTCGGCAAGCTCGGCGTCGAACGCCGCATCCAGGCCGCCGTCCTCGCCACGCAGCACCGCCCCGAGGGATCGCCGCCCCCCGAATCGCACCACTGAACGCCGCGCCCGCGGGCGGTCCGGCCGGTCCGGCCGGGCACACCCGATGGGGCCGGACGGTCCCCCGGCGGAACCCTGCGGACCCTCCCCCGGCGCCGCGCGGGGGCGCAGCATGGTCGCAGGCGCCTGGCCGGGAGGCAGCACGATGAGGACCGACACGCTCGACGGCACGACCCTGGAGAAGCTGATCTCCGCCGCGGTCGCCGCCCCCGCCTGCCACAGCCGGCGGCCGTGGCGGTACCGCCTGGACCCGGACACGGCCACCCTGCACGTGCGGGGCGTCGGCGCGGAGGACCACCCGCCGGACGCGGCGGGCGAGGACGCCCTGCGGGCCGTGCACGTCTCCGTCGGGGCGGCACTGTTCAATCTGCGGGTCGCCGTGACCCACTTCGGCTGGGAGCCGCAGGTCCGCCTGCTGCCGTCCCCCGACGATCCCGGTCTGTACGCCACCGTGCGGCTGACCGCGCCGGCGCGCGCCCCCGAGGCGTCTCGCGCCGATCTGTACGGCGCGTTGTGGAGCCGCCGCGACGGCGCGCCCTCGTGGCCGGTGCACCGTCCGCCGGGAGGGGTCGTGCTGGGGCTCGTCGACGCCGCCCACGCCGAGGGAGCGGCGCTGAGCCTGCCGCACGCGGCGGAGACCCGGCGGCTGCTGCGGCTGACGGAGGACGCCGACCGGCGCGGCGCGGCCGACGGGGTGGCGGTCCGGTGGCCGCCGGTGGACGAACCCCCCTCCGCGCCCGGTGACGGCCGGTTCCCGCTGGTCGCCGTCCTGACCACGCCCCTCGACGACCCCGCCGACTGGCTGCGCGCGGGACAGGCCCTGGAACACGTCCTGCTCGCGGCCGCCGCGCAGCGGGTGCGGGCCGCGCTGCTGCACCAGGCACTGGACTACCCCGACCTGCGGCGCGCCCTGCGCAGCGCGGAGTCCGGCCCGGGACATGTGCAGATGCTGGTGCGGCTGGGGTACGGGCCGCTGCGGCCGGGGACCGCGCCGCGCGGTCCCGGTCACGCCGTGGCCGCGGTGAACTGACACGCCACGAGGCGGCTCCGGGCGGGCCGCGGTCAGTCCGGGGCGAGCGGGACCCGCCAGACCAGGCGGGTGCCTCCCCGTTCGGGGACCTCCAGGCGCAGCGAGCCGCCGAACTTCTCCGCCCGGTCCACGAGATTGACCAGCCCGCTGCGGCAGGCGCCCTCGGGGATGCCGATGCCGTCGTCGGCCACCGTCAGGGTCAGCGCGCCGTCGCCGACGACCAGGGACACCTCCGCGCAGCGGGCCCTGGCGTGCCGGGCCACGTTCGACAGCGCCTCCCCCAGCACGGCGACCACGTTCTCGGCGACCTGGACCGGCACATCGGTGTCGATCAGTCCCTCCATCCGCAGCGCCGGGGTGAACCCGAGCGCGGGCACCGCCCGCTCCACCGCCCCCGCGACCCGTACCCGCAGGCCCTTGCGGCCCGGACCGGCGTCGTGCGCGCGCAGGCCGAAGATCGTGGACCGGATGATCTTGATCGTCTCGTCCAGGTCGTCCACCGCGCGCAGCAGCCGCTCGCTCGCCTGCGGGTGGTCGACGAAGCGGACCGCGCTCTGCAGCGTCATGCCGGTCGCGAACAGCCGCTGGATGGCCAGGTCGTGCAGATCGCGCGCGATGCGGTCGCGGTCCTCCAGCCGGGCCAGCTGCTCGGCGGAGCGGCGCCGCTCCGCCAGTTCCATCGCGAGCGCCGCAGCCCCCGCGAAGTCCGTCAGCGGTGCCGTCTCGATCTCGGTGAAGGCCGGCTCGCCCTGGGCCCGGGCCAGCAGCAGCGCGCCGCGCACGCCCTCGCTGGTGCTCATCGGCACGGCGACGGCCGGTCCCAGCCCGGCGAAGCGGGGCGGGCCGGTCGTGATCCTCGGGTCCTGGCCGACCTCGGCGCTGATGATCGGCTCCCCCGCCGCCATCGCCGCGCCGACGAACGAACCCCGGCGCGGCAGCACCAGCCCGGCGTGCGCGCCCGCGTCGATCCCGGTGGCGATGGCCATCCGGACGTCGCCGGTCCCCTCGACGGGCAGCGCCATCACGCCCAGGTCGGCGCCCAGGATGCGCCGGGCGTGCTCAACGATCAGCTCCAGCACCCGGGACTCCTCGGCGCCGGACAGCAGACTGGCGGTGATCTCCGCGTTCGCCTCCAGCCAGCGCTGCCGGGACCGGGCCTCCTCGTACAGCCGGGCGTTGTCGATGGC